>NZ_JAPWCA010000004.1:0-143029 GCF_041433725.1 Gemella sp. 27098_8_155 | reverse complement strand
TCTAGAATAGAAATAAAAGAATAGAAAGGAGATAATATGAATTCTGAAAGTTATTTTGATGGAGGAATCCTAGGTTATATTGGTTACTCTATCTTAGGAGCAATAATTTGTGTGTTTACCTTGGGAATCGGAACACCTTGGGCTGTTTGTATGATGCAAAATTGGAAAACGAAACACACTGTGATTGATGGGAAACGTCTATACTTTGATGGTACTGGGGCACAGTTGTTCGGGAATTGGATCAAGTGGTTTCTTCTAACTATCATCACCTTAGGAATCTATAGCTTCTGGTTAGTTATCAAGATGCAACAATGGATTGCAAAACACACTCATCATGTTTAGTCATTAAATTCGGGCTACCCCAAAAGCCCTAAAATTTAACAAAGTTCATATGAAAAATCATAGACGTAGTAGTTTATTGATTTAAAAAGATGGCTTTATAAAGTTTTTTTGAAATCTAATAAACTGTGAGGGGCGACTCGACAAAATCTTATTTCTTAAGAAATCATGATTTTTGAGTCGCTCCCAGTCTTTTGTTCTTAGAATAAGAAAACTGGAATTTTGTCAGTTCTCTATCTTGGAAAGGATATAAAAATCTTTTAAATTGATGGGTTTCATTAGTGAAAGATTGTGAAATTTTTGATATAATATAAAGAATCAACTGATAGATGCTTTTTTATTTGTCTAGAAAAAAGAGATATTTTTTAAAAAACTTACAGGTGAGAACTAAGGAAATTTAAATACATATGTAATGTTTGACAGAAAATCACTCTATCCTCATCAATAGATAAACAGAAATAAATTAAATAAAAGGAGAAACAGATGTCTGGAAATTATTCAACACGTGAATACCGTGAAAAATTATACGATGATCTTCATGTTAGATCGAGAGATACAGCGATTTTGATGTGTGCAATTTTTATTGCCTCTATCGGATTAAATATGAATTCAACAGCTGTTATTATAGGAGCCATGTTAATTTCACCTCTCATGACACCGATTGTTGGACTAGGATTAGGTTTAGCTATTTTTGACACTCGTTTAGTCAAGCAAGCTCTAGGGGTTTTACTTACTCAAGTATTGGTCAGTTTACTTGTATCGACTCTATATTTCTGGATTACTCCCGTATCTTATGAAAGTAGCGAGTTGATTGCACGAACTTCTCCAACGATTTGGGATGTCCTAATTGCTATTGCTGGTGGGATTGCTGGTGTGATCGGTTCGAGAAAAAAAGAAGCAAACAATATTGTGCCAGGAGTAGCAATTGCTACAGCTCTAATGCCGCCTATCTGCACTGCCGGCTATGGTTTAGCTAATGGGAATGTACGATTTTTATTTGGAGCTCTCTATCTTTTCTTGATTAACTGTGTCTTTATAATGCTAGCCAACATTGTTGGGGCAAAAATTTTAATGAGAAAATCTCCCTTAACTTCATTCAAAGAGCTAAGCATTAAAATGAAAATTGGTTTGATATCTTTGATTGTATTATTGGTTGTTCCAGCCAGCTATTCGGCAGTTACTCTAACTATAGAACAAGCGCGAAAAGAAGGTGTCAAACAGTTTGTAGGAAAAGAGTTTGCCAATTATACGGTTATCAATCAAGTCTACAAGTCAAGGGACAATGAATTGGTCTTGACAATTGTTGGTGACCCGATTTCAGAAGAAGAATTAGAAACAATCCACCAAAAACAAGCCTCTTACGGTATTCAATCTGTTCAATTGAAAGTTAATCAAGTTCAGAATTCAACAAAATTAGATGGTGAGGCGACCAAGGAATTTTATGAAATTATTAATAAATATATCGATCAAAAACTATCTGAAAAAGATTCACAAAAAGATCTTGTAAAAGAAAATGAAGCAGACAAGGGTTAAGGATATTCTATAGATAATACAGACCTTATGATTGAAATAAATAAGATTATAAGTGATTATGTTGAAATTGAAAATTTACTTTAGAAACTGCTGAAAAAAAAGCATCCAGGAAATTAGATTTCCTAGATGCTTTTTTATCTATGTAATTATTTACCTAATTTTTCTAAGTGTTTAGCTAGGCGTTCGTTAACGAAATCCCAGTTTACAACACGGAAGAATTCTTTAATGTAGTCTGGACGACGGTTTTGGTAGTTTAGGTAGTAAGCGTGTTCCCAAACGTCTAATCCAAGGATTGGAGTAAGACCTGTTAAGTATGGAGAGTCTTGGTTAGCTGTAGAAGTAACTACTAATTTACCTTCTTTATCTAAAGCTAGCCATGCCCAACCACTACCGAATCTAGTAGCAGCTGCAGCTGAGAAACTCTTAACGAATTCTTCATATCCACCAAGTTCAGCTTCAACTTTTTCTTTTACTAATCCAGCGAATTCAGAAGAATCTGCTTTAGTTAGAGATTTCCAGAATAGGCTGTGGTTGTGGTGTCCACCACCGTTGTTGATAACAGCTTGACGGATGTCAGCAGGTACGTTATCGATGTTTTTTAATAAACCGCAGATGCAGTTAGCTTCGAATTCTGGGTGTTTTTCTAAAGCTGCGTTTAAGTTGTTAACGTAAGCAGCGTGGTGTTTGTCGTGGTGAATTTCCATAGTTTTAGCGTCGATAACTGGTTCTAAGAAATCGAATCCATAAGGTAATTCAGGTAATTTAAATGTCATAGTAATAATCCTCCTAGGGTTTTTATAAATATATTATAATTATAAGAAAAATATTTAAAATAAACAACAAAAATGCTTACAAAAAATTTTTTTTCCGACTAAAAACTATTTTTATCGTTGTAATAACAACTAATTAAAATTATATAAAAGCTAATAATGTTTCAAATGGAAATAAGGTATTTGCATGAATATACTGTTATTTATATTTTATAATTGATAGACCTAAGTTTTGTGATTTTTAATAGCTATCTATGGACTAATTCATGAAAATTTTATACAATAGTATTTGCATGAATTATTTTAATCATGATAGGAAATATATGGCTATTAGACTTTAATTTTTAATAGTTTAATAGTATAATTATAGTTGGAAAAAATTGTATAGATGAATGATTCGAATTTTAATCGAAAGGAATTTGATAATGAAAATAGGAATAGATAAAATTGGTTTTGCAATGCCAAATTATTATTTAGATATTCGTGATTTAGCCGCAGCGCGTGGAATAGAACCAGATAAATTTACAAAAGGTTTATTACAACTTGAAATGAGTATTCCACCGGTATCTCAAGATATAGTAACTCTTGGGGCACAAGCTGCATATGAAATATTAGATAAAGATGATTTAGAAAAAATTGACATGATTATCGTAGGAACTGAGTCTGGAATTGACCAAAGTAAAGCTTCTGCGGTATTTATTCACGGTCTTTTAGATGTTCAACCATTTGCGCGTGCTATTGAAGTAAAAGAAGCTTGTTATGGTGCGACGGCAGCATTAGATTTTGCGAAAAATCATGTTATGAATAATCCGGAATCAAAAGTACTAGTTATAGCTAGTGACATAGCGAAATATGGAGTTAGATCATCTGGTGAGTCGACACAAGGTGCGGGAAGCTGTGCGATGCTAGTTAGCAGCAACCCTAGAATCTTAGAACTTAACAATGATAATGTTTGTTTGACTCGTGATGTTATGGACTTCTGGCGTCCTAATTACTCACATTATGCATTTGTGGAAGGAAGATTTTCAACGGAACAATACCTTGATTGTTTAACTACTACTTGGGGAAGATTCTCAGAAAAATCAAAACAGAATCTTAATGATTTTTCAGCGGTATGCCTGCACTTACCATATCCTAAATTAGGATTAAAGGGTCTAAGTTTATTATTAGAACAAGCTGAAGAAGATAAAAAAGAAGAATTACTTGCTCGTTTTAATGAGTCTATTTTATACAGTCAACGTGTAGGTAACATTTATACAGGATCATTATTCTTAGGACTGTTATCTTTACTTGAGAATAATACTACTTTAGAAGCGGGTAATAAGATTGCATTATATAGCTACGGAAGTGGTGCTGTTGCGGAAGTATTTAGTATGACTTTAGTTGATGGTTATAAAGAACAACTAAGAAACAATCGTTTTGACGATTTTGACAGTAGAACACGTATTTCAATTGATGAATATGAAAAAATGTTCTTTAGAGATACTACAGTTGATGAAGAAGGGAACTTAGATATTTCTGATATTCAAGATGAAAGCAGATTTGTTTTAGAAAAAATTGAAAATCACAAGAGAGTTTATAAAAAACAATTTTAATAGAGGGAACTATGGAAAAAATTTGGAGTGGATTTTATAAAAAAAATATTGAAGAACGCTTAGGAGTTATTGAACAAGCTGGTATTTTAAGTGAAGAGCATCTTGAATTTCTTAAAAATAATGAGGTTTTAGACTTTGATACGGCTAATAACATGGTAGAGAATGTAATAGGAACTTTCTCATTACCTTTTAGCGTTGTGCCAAATTTTACTGTTGATGGAAAACAGTATGTAGTACCATTTGTTACAGAAGAACCATCGGTAGTTGCAGCTTGTAGTAATGCTGGGAAGATAGTAGCGAAATCTGGTGGTTTCAAAACAGAAATCCTTGATAGAAAAATGATTGGTCATGTTGCGTTATACGATATAGCGGATACTAGCTTAGCTGCGGAAAGTATATTACAGAGTAAAGAACTTCTTATAAAAACGGCTAACGAAGCATATCCATCTATCGTAACTCGTGGTGGTGGAGCTTGTGATATTGAGGTCAAAGTTCTATCAGAAGAAGGTGTAGATTTTGTAGTTGTTTACCTTATCGTTGATACTTTAGAAGCGATGGGAGCAAATATGTTAAATACAATGCTAGAGGCCCTTAAAGTTTCGTTAGAATCACTAACTGAGGGTGTAGCTCTTATGGCGATTTTATCGAATTATGCGACGCGTTCACTAGTTACAGCAAAATGTGCTATTCCATTCGAAAACTTAGGAGAAAATGGAGAGTATTTAGCTAAAAGAATTGAGCTTGCGAGTAAATTTGCAAAAGCAGATGTTTATAGAGCTGCTACCCATAACAAAGGTATCTTTAACGGAATTGATAGTGTTGTAATAGCGAGTGGTAATGACTGGAGAGCTATAGAAGCGGCATGTCAAAGCTATGCAGCAAAAGATGGGAAGTATAAAGGACTTTCTACTTGGTGCTGTGATAAAGAGTCTAAGGAGCTTGTAGGAGAAATCACGTTACCGATGCCGGTTGCTAGTGTAGGTGGATCTATCGGAATTAATCCTACTGTGAAAGTAGCGAGAGGACTATTGAACAATCCAGATGCGAAAACATTAGCGAGTATACTCGTTTCAGTAGGTTTAGCTCAAAACTTAGCAGCGCTAAAAGCGTTGGTAGGAGACGGAATTCAAAAAGGACATATGAAGTTACATGCTAAATCTTTAGCGATTTTAGCAGGGGCTAATAATGAAAATATTGAATCAGTCGTGGAAGAGTTAAGAAAAGAAAAACATATGAACTTAGCTAGTGCTAAGAAAATAGTAGAGAAATATAATAAATAATGTTTAAGAGAGATTAGGATTGCTAGTCTCTCTTATTTGATAAATTGAGTAAAATCTACATTTTTTATGAATAAATCTAAAAAAGATTAATAAATTTAATCATGAAAACTGTTTAATAAGAATAGAAGTTTCTATTTACAGTAGAAATATTCAAAAAATAAACCAGAATTGCCATTACTATAGAATTTTTTGTCATCGTATAAATGCAGTAAGAGCCCTGTTTCTAACATTTTTACGCTCTGTTTCATGATAAATAATAAAACTTTTTTTAATTTTGTGAGCAGTTTCATTGATTAATAATTTAAAATGATTTATCATATAAAGTATAGAAATTAACAAATTAATATCTATAAAAAATATTTAAAGAAAAAGTATATTTAATATCAATTTATAAAAAATTGATATGTAGTATACAGGAGGCACAATTATGTCATTAGAAAATAAATTCGACGAAATCAAAGGATCAGTTAAAGAAGGTTTAGGGAAATTAACTGGAGATAAATCAGTAGAAGGTGAAGGATTAGCAGAGCAAGTAGTTTCTAAAGTAAAAGAAGCTGCAGAAGATGCTAAAGAAGCTGTAGAAGGCGTTATCGACAGCGTTAAAGATAAATTAAAATAATACTGATATTTATTGAATCTTTTTAGGATATTAATAAATCTAAGTAAAATAATAATTTAGTATTCTTACAAAATAGACAACTGACTAAAGTAGAACTTAAGTCAGTTGCCTATTTTTATATTATTTCAGTAAAGATGTTCCCAGGATATAAATTTTAACTTAACGCAAAAAACATCGCCATGTGAAATGACGATGTCTTTTGTTATTTTAATATAATTCGAATCTTTCTACGTAGTACATAGTTCTATTAGCTCCGCTAGTGTAATTTTTATTGTTCAAGCGAAGAGTCATTATACCTACAGGTTTTCTTGTAGCAACATTTTCGTATGGAATAAGAATTCTATCACCTTTAATATCCCATTTTTCTACTGGCATAAAGATTGCATCAGTAGCACCGCCGTAGCCAATATCACTTTTTGCTAAGAATACTTGATCTTTTGCGAAGTACACTACTTTATTTTTGTGATTCATTAATTTTTCTAAATTTTCTTTATTATAATCAGCAACATGATTATTTAATTGGACAAATTCAATTTCTTTATCATTTTGTAATCTTTGTAACACATCTTGTTTTTGGAATGTTTGAGTGTTATATGTATTAAGTAAATCTAATATTTTAGTTAAGTTTATTTGTTTTACTACATTGTCGCTACCATCATTACTAGCTATGTATCTTACAACATTAGCAGTGCTGCTTCCTTGTAAGTTTAACATTCCATAAGCCATAGGTTGTAAAATTTCCCCAGCTTTAGCTAAATCATGTTTATAAGCTTGAGTATTATTGTTTTGAATAGTTTGTTTAGAAGGAGTAGTTACTTTTGTTGTAACTTTTTTATTTATATTGTAATTAGTATTGTTATTATCTTTAATATTATTGTTATTAATGTTATTGTCAATTTGAGCAACATGTTCAACTTCTTTTTGTAAATTAGCTAAAGAAGCTGGATTTTCTTCAGTAGTTTTTACCTCAGTAGTAATATTATCATTAGTATCTACTTTTTTTGCTACTTTATCTGTGCATCCTGTTAATAATCCAATTCCTAAAATAAATATACCTGTTGTTTTTAGAAGTTTGTTCATGTTATTCACCTTCTTTTTTGTATAACTTCTTTATATTTATATTATACATTTAAAAATTACAAAAATCAATCTTTTATTACAAAAATATTACATTTATATTACAAATAAATTTAAGAAGTGTTACAAAATAAAAATTTCGATAAATATAGTCTTGTGTAGACAATATTTGAACAACGTTAGTATTTATAGTAAAATATACTAGAAAATCAAATTAGGAGATAAAATACATGAATAGAGTTGCTATTGTAAGTGCAAAAAGAACTGCTATAGGAAGTTTTGGAGGAAGTTTAAAAGATATTTCTGCTGCGAAAATAGGTGGAGAGCTTGTGAAACAATCATTAGAAAGTATAAATCTTAATCCAAATCTAGTTGATGAAATAATATTCGGTAATGTTTTGCAGACTGGTTTAGGACAAAATGTAGCACGTCAAATCGCAGTTAATGCAGGTATTCCAAAAGAAAAAAGCGCCTTTGTTGTAAATAAAGTTTGTGGATCAGGACTGAAAAGTGTTGTTCTTGGGGTACAATCAATATTATTAGGGGATAATGATGTAGTAGTTTGTGGTGGTGTTGAGAACATGAGTGCGGCACCTCATTATACAAAGAATGCTCGTTTCGGACAAAAATTAGGCAGTTTAGAATTAGAAGATACTATAATAAATGATGGTCTTACAGATGCGTTTGAAAACTATCATATGGGTATTACTGCTGAAAATATCGCAGAACAATACAATATAACAAGAGAAGAGCAAGATGAATTTGCTCTTTCAAGTCAGAATAAAGCGGCAGCAGCTATTGAAAATAATCAGTTTGCTAACGAAATAGCATCGATAGTTATTAAAACTAGACGAGAAGAAATTATTTTTGATACAGATGAATTTGTTCGTCCGAATACAACGTTAGAAAGTTTAGCTAAATTACGACCAGCTTTCAAAAAAGATGGAACTGTAACAGCAGGAAACGCATCAGGAATAAATGATGGTGCAGCCTGTGTTGTTTTAATGAGTGAAACTCGTGCTAAAGAACTAGGATTAGAAGTTCTTGCTTATATTGATGGTTATGCTTCGGCAGGATTAGACAATACGGTAATGGGATTAGGTCCAGTTCCAGCAACGCAAAAAGTACTAGAAAAATTAAGTTTAAACATAGAAGATATAGATTTATTTGAAATGAATGAAGCTTTTGCTGCACAATCTATAGCTGTAACTCGTCTACTAAATCTAGATCAAAACAAAGTAAACACACGTGGAGGAGCTATTTCGCTAGGACATCCAATCGGAGCTAGTGGATGCCGAGTTTTAGTTACTTTAGTTCACGCACTAATCAATGATAATAAAGAAAAAGGTGTCTGTTCCCTTTGTATAGGAGGAGGACAAGGGATAGCTATGGTGATTTCTAGAAAATAGTTATATGATTTATATAAATATATATTTATAAGAAAAGCTGAATATCTTATTAAAATTAAAGTTATTTATGAAAATAATTGTCTATTAGTAAAGAAAGTGTTAAAATAGATAAGTGATTATTTTTAAGGAGAAATATTGTGAATAAATTCATAAAAGAACATGGACAAGTTATTTTGTGGTTTATCTTTTTAGTGTTTATGCTAATATCACTTAGTATGGTTTTTACACATGGCATTAGATATGCAGTAATAGTCTTTGTACTAAGTTTTATATTATTATGTCCACCTATTGTAAAATTAATTCAGCGCAAAACGCGATTGAAAAAAGTAGTATTAGGTGTTGTAAGTGGGCTTGTAATGATGTTAACTATGTTAATGACGAATCATTTCAGTGAAGCTAGAAAAGAAGAACAAAGAAAAACTTTCCAAGAGAAAAAAGAAGAACGTGATAAAAAATTAGAAGAACAGTCTTCAGAAGAGAAAAAAGAAGATAATTCTGATGAGGATAAAGAACAACAACAAGTTCTTCCCCCTCCTGCTTCTAAGAAAAAAATAGACGAACAGGATGGAACAAAAAATGAGACTGTTCAATTAACTCAAACTCAACAAAATAAACAGCAACAACAACCTAAAAAAGTAGTTGTAAGAGCTAGTAAAAAGAGTGGAGTTTATTACACACCGACACATCCTTCTTATAACAATGTTGCAGCGAGAAATCTACTAGTCTTTAGTTCAGAAGAAGCCGCTCAAAGAGCAGGTTATAGAAGAGCTGCATAAAAAATCTCAGACATTTATGTCTGGGATTTTTTGTTTAAACATAGAAATAATATAAAATAAAAAAACGTGTTTGGGGAACACGTTTTTTTAGTGAACTAAATTAAGTTCTAAGCAATTTCTTGCTTGTTTATATCTAATCTTATATACAAATAACAAAAGAGTCTTTCAACTCTTTAAAGGGAGAATGGCTTGCCTAGGGAGCGACAAGCCACATTATGAAAAAAATTAAAAAGTTTTATTATCTGTTAATATCATAAAGAATTAACCGAAATATTGGTTTAAACAAAAATAATTTCAAACTTAAAAGGGAGAAACGACAAGTGTCGTTAAGAATGAAATATTATTACTTTTGTTTAGGTAATCATTATATACCTTGTACTTAAAATATACTTAAAATTTTCTTTAATTTTTAAAAAAATGAAATTTGCTCGTTTGTTTTCATTTTTAATTCAAAATTTATAGTTTCTCTATCATTTTCAGCTAAATAACTGTTAATTTGAGAGAAGACTTTGCTTCCGAAAAAGCCACGGTATGCGGATAGTGGACTTGGATGAGCTGATTCAATAATTTTGTGTTTTGAAGGGTCAATTAGTTTGTTTTTACTTCTTGCATAGGCTCCCCATAAAACAAAAACTACATTTTCATTTTTTTCTGAAATATTTTCAATTATGTAATCCGTAAAATTTTCCCAGCCCATTTTACTATGACTTGCTGGAGAATTTTTTTCTACAGTTAGTACAGCATTAAGCAAAAATACACCTTGCTTGAACCAAGATTCTAAGTTCCCTGTTTTTGCTGGTTTAATACCTAAGTCATCATGAAGCTCTTTGTAAATGTTAATAAGACTTTTTGGAAGTGGTACGCCATCATTTACTGAAAAACTTAACCCACATGCTTGATCAGGATTATGATAAGGATCTTGTCCTAATATTACGACTTTAATATCTTTTAATGGTAAGTCGAAAACTCTAAAAACCTGTTCTCTTGGCGGATAGATAGTTTTAGTAAGACGTTGTTCGTCAATTTCTTTTATCATATTATTTAGTTCATCTATTTTTGGATAATTATTGAATATTTCTTCCCAGCTGCTGTGCATATAAAACTCCTTTGAATAACTACTTGTTATAAAAGTATAACATAGTTAAATTTTTATTAAAATAGTTCTGATTGAAGTTGTCTAGGACATAAGGGTTTGGAGTATGATATAATATTATTAACGAATATTTAGGAGGAATATGTATGAAATTAGGTTTTATCGGTGTAGGAAATATGGGAAAAGCTATATTAGAAAGATTACTTCGTAGTGGTAAAGTTAGTAGTACTGATGTTTTTGTGAGAAATTCTTCGGATAGAAGTACTAGAAATGTTGCTGAAAAAACAGGTACTGTATTCTGTAAGAGTCTAGAAGAAGTTGTAGAAAACAGTGATATTGTATTTTTAGGGGTGAAGCCATATTTAGTAGGAACAGTACTTGATGAAGTGAGCCTTAGTTTGAAGAATAAGATTGTTATTTCAATGGCTGCAGCTGTCGAAATAAATGATTTAGAAAAGAAAATTCCAGGGACTAAAATAGTTAGAATTATGCCAAATACACCCGTAAAAATTGGGAGTGGTGTAGTAGGTGTTACATTTAATTCTTTAGTGGCAGCTGAAGAGAAAACATTAGTATTAGACCTCTTAAATAATTTAGGTATTGCCGAGGAAATATTGGAAAAAGACATGGCGGCTTTAACAGCTTTAAGTGGTTCAGGTCCTGCGTATGGATATTTATTTATAGAAGCATTAGCTGATGGAGCTGTGTTAAATGGATTAAAGCGTGATGTAGCCTATAGACTTGCTGCAAGTACAGTTCTAGGTGCTGCGAAGATGGTGTTAGAGACTAAAGAGCACCCAGGTAAGTTAAAAGATGATGTATGTTCACCAAGTGGAAGTACTATCGAGGCTGTGAGAGTTTTAGAAGAAAAGAATTTCCGCAGTGCAGTTATAGAATGTGAAAAAGCCTGTTTCGATAAATTAGATAGAATGAAATAGAATATAAGATTAAAGCTTCAACTAAAGAAATTTAGCTGAAGCTTTAAGTTTTTATCCATTTAATTCATCTGTTAAGTTGTAAAGTTCATCTACTAGGTGACCAACATAAGCAATTGCTTCTTTAAGTGGTTCATCAGTGCTTACATCACAACCTGCAAGTTTAGAAAGATCTAGTGCTGACATGCTACTTCCTTTAGAAAGAACATTTAACCAAGTGTCAGCATAAGAACTGTCATTATCGATCTTATTAGCTATAGCTGTACCGATTGTTAATCCTGCAGAGTAAGTGTAAGGGTATAGTCCCATGTAGTAGTGAGGTTGTCTCATCCAAGTAAGCTCTGCACCTTCATTAACTACTAAACTATCTCCGAAGAATTCTTCCATAACGTTGCGTTTTACTTCAGAAAGAACATCAGCAGTTAACATTTCATTGTTATCTACCATTTTGTAGATTCTATCTTGATAAACAGCTTCTAAGTAGTGTGTTACCATATTGTGGAAGTATGTTCTACTAATCATGTTGCTGATAACCCAACGTTTGAAACGAGCATCAGTGTTAGTTTTTAGTAGGTAGTTAGATACGATAACCTCGTTACAAGTTGATGGAGCTTCAACGAAGTAAAGTGGGCAATCGTTGTTTAACATTGTTTGGTGTTTTCCTGTACTCATGAAGTGATATGCATGTCCAAGCTCGTGAGCAAGAACGAAAACTTCATTCATTTTTCCAGTCCAAGAAAGTAGGATAAATCCAGCTACATTAGGAACTGTTGCGCAGAATCCACCAGTACTTTTCCCGATGTTTTGAGGGAAGTCAGTCCAACGTTTGTCATAACTTTCATCGATCATTTTAACGTAGTCTTCACCAAGAACACCAAGTGCTTTTTTTAGGTAAGAACGAGACTCGTCGATAGTCATATCAACTTCGAAATCTGGATCAAGGTTGATCTTACAGTCAGCAAACTGCATATCTTCAATTTTGTGTTCGCGAGCTAAAAGTTTAATGTAACGTCTGATATGAGGTGCTAAATCTGTCATAAGAGTACGGATTTGACGATCATATAGTTCGCGGTTACCATCTTGAGCAGCTAGTAGGTAGTCGATAACACTATCATAACCACGCATTGTAGCAAGCATTTTTTCTTTTTTGATTTGTGAAATATACTCATTTGCTGAAGTGTTTTTATAAGCATTTAATGTTTTATAAAAACTTTTCGCAGCATTACGGCGTACTTCAGTATCGTTATCCATTTCGTGTAAGTTTTCGTATAGTACGAAGCTGTTTTCGAAAGTTTTTCCATTTGCTTCAAAGCTGTCGAATTGCATATCTTCGTGCTTAGTTACCTCATATAGATTGTAGTAACCAGGAAGACTCTCGTAGTTTGCGATTACTTGTTCAGCTTCTTTTGATAATGTGTGTTTTTTCTCCTGAACGATTTTTTCGAAGTAGTATTCTAAATCAGGACGATAGTTTTTCACGAAATCTTTAATGAATTGTTCATCTAGTCCTACAAGTTCAGTATCGAAGAAACTTAAATTCCCCGCCCATAAAGTAGAAACATCTTCAAAAAGTGTTACATTTTGTATTACATTGTCATTAAATCTATCTACCGCCATTGGTAATTCAGCGTAGTGAGAAAGTTTATAAAATTCTTCATAAAGTTCTTCGTATTTTTTAACGGCAGTATCTAAAGTAGCGTGATCCGCTAATTTTCCTTCGTAAGTAGCCTTGAAATCTAAAATCTCTTTTTTAATATTCTCAAGGCTCGCTTTAAAATCTTCATCAGTTTTGTATAGAAGAGTCATATCCCAAGTATATTTCTCTTCGACTTCTTTTCTTGGTATTAATTTCATTTCAGTCATAGTTTACCTCCTATAAATAATAATTTTAAAGTCATTGGACTTAAGTAATATTATAATATGATATGAACTATAAGTCTATAAAATATTGATAACTAGAAAGAGTACAGTGTGATTTTATAGAAATTAGAGAAATTCTAATTATAAATTGTCTTAGAAAAAATTGATTGAAGTTGAAGTTTACTCTATAAATTTTTTGAGTTATAATTTTAATTAGTAGATTTATTAAAAAAGCGAGGTATCTTATGAAAATAGCAGTAGTAGGTGGGGGAATAGTAGGGGCTACATGTGCTTATTATTTGTCAAAAGAACAAAAAAATGGAATAGTAGTTTTTGATTATGGTTTGGGTCAAGCTACAAAAGCATCAGCTGGGATTATAAGTCCGTGGTTTTCTAAAAGACGTAATAAACCTTGGTATAAGATGGCGAGACTTGGTGCGGATTTTTATTTGAAATTAGTTAAAGATCTAGAGATTGATGGCTATAATACTAACTTTTATTCACAATGTGGAGTATATTTATTGAAAAAAAATGAAGATAAGCTACCTGAGTTAAAAGAACTTGCTGAAAGTCGTAAAGAATTATCACCGATGATAGGGAATTTAGAGATAATCTCAAAAGAAAAAGTTCGAAAAATCATTCCTAGCTTCGATAACAATGGAGATGTATTGTACGCGAGTGGTGGTGGACGAGTAGAAGGAGAGAGATTCGTTAATACTTTACTTACTGCATCGAAAGCTAATGTCGTTAGGGAAAAAGTTAGTCTAAAGGTTGTGGAAGATAAGTATGAGATTAATGGACAGGTTTTTGATACTGTTGTTCTCGCGACTGGTGCGTGGTTAAAAGATATATTAGAGCCTCTTGGTTTTGATGTTGATGTTCGTCCGCAAAAAGGCCAACTAAGAGATTATAAAGTTTCTGATGAAAATACAGGATCTTATCCAGTTATAATGCCTGAGGGTGAATTGGATATTATTCCATTTGAAAAAGGTGTTGTTAGTGTTGGAGCGACACATGAAAATGACATGGGCTTTGATTTAACTGTTGACAAACAGCAACTTGATGCTTTTGGTGAAGAAGCGAAGAACTTCTTAGGTGAATTAAAAAATGCTCAGATAATAAATGAACGTGTTGGAATTAGGGCATATACTAGTGATTATTCTCCGTTCTTTGGTAAGGTTCCTACACTAGAAAATGTCTATGCGATTAGTGGTCTTGGCTCTTCTGGTTTAACTACAGGTCCGATAATTGGCTATAGTGTAGCGAATATAATTTTAGGAAATGATATAGAATTAGACCCACAAGATTATAATATTGCAAATTATATAAAAATTAAAAATAATTAGAACGTTTTTTAGTAGTATATTATGATTTCTATAAAATCTGTAAATTAAATATAAGATGTTTTATAGTAACGATATTGTAATTTAGATATAAGTAAAAACTATGTAAAATAATAGTTCTAAAATTTTTGAAGATATTTATTGAAAATATCTTCTTTTTTCTTCTATAAAAATGGCACAACGCTTGCATTTTATGATATAATTGAATGTGGACTGTTGTACGCATTAGATGTTGTTTTGCGTGCTGATGACATTAATCAAAGGAAGGAGATTATTTATGATAGCTGAATACTTATCAGGAGTAAGTACTCTAACATTAATTATTCATTTATTGGATATATTATTAGTTTGGTTCTTAGTTTATAAATTGCTAAGTTTATTAAAAGGTACTCGTGGTATGCAACTTGTTAAAGGTATATTAATCGTTATCGGATTAAAAATATTCTTTAACTTTATTGGATTCAAAACGATGACATATATATTTGAACAAGTAGTTACTTGGGGAGTACTAGGAATAATGATTATATTCCAACCAGAATTAAGACGTGCTCTTGAATACATTGGAAGGGTACAGCTATCGAATATCTTCAATATCAATTATAAAGATGTACAAAAAAATTCTACTGAACATATAATAAAAGCTGTTGTTGATTCATCAAGACATATGGCTCGACGAAGAATAGGAGCGCTTATAGTTTTAGAAAATAATACAGGACTTGATGAATATGTAGAAAGTGGTATTACAGTTAATGCTGAGGTAACAAATGAACTTATAATTAATATTTTTATTCCAAATACACCTTTACATGATGGTGCAATGATAATTGATGAAAATAAAATTCGTGCTGCAAGTTGTGTACTTCCGCTATCGGATAATAGATCTATAGCTAGTAGCTATGGGACTAGGCACCGTGCAGCTTTAGGGTTATCTGAAGTAACAGATGCTATAGTAATTGCTGTATCAGAAGAAACAGGAAAAATTAGTGTATGTCAAAATGGTGTTTTAACTTCAGATTTTTCGACAGAAGATTTAACGAAATATTTAGCTAAAAACTGGAAACAGCAAGATAAAATAATTAAATAAGAGGTGATATTATGCAACTAAAAGAAAATAATAAGTTAAAGTTAATATCATTTTTAATAGCAATACTATTGTTCTTATCAGTTAATGAGAATTTTAAGAACTTCTCAGTTCTCGGAGGTGATACGAACGATAATGCTACTGCATGGGTTAGTGATATCCCACTTGAAGTTGATTATGATAAAGATAAATTGTATGTGGTAGGTATTCCTAATACTGTATCTGTGAAATTAACTGGATCACAGACAAAGGTCCAAAAAGAAAGTATCGCTAAGAACTTTAAAGCGAAGTTGAATCTTAGAAATGCTCAAATAGGTGATGATCAAAAAGTTAAGATTGAAATAAATGGACTTGAAAAAGGTGTCGATGGGACTGCAGAACCTTCTACAATAACGATATCTATTAGAGAAAAAGCAACGAGAGAGTTTAGAGTTACGCCGATAGTTAAAAAAGAGCGACTATTGATTGGTTATGAAGTAGATAAACTTAGCGTTACGAATGAAACTGTTAAGATTTCTGGAGCAATCGAGAGTCTGAATAGAATAAATGAGGTTCGAGCTGAGAGTGATACTCGTACAAAAATTAATAGAAATACTAGAGAAGAGGCTAAATTAGTAGCTTACGATAGTGATTATAACAAGATAGAGGATATTCAAATAGAGCCGAACTCAACGCTTATGAGTATTGAATTAAAAAATATAGAAAAAGAAGTTCCATTGGAAGTGAATACTATAGGTAGCCTACCTTCAGGATATGAGTTAGTTAGTGCTACTGCTGATGTTACTAAGGTGACGATTAGGGCGGAAGACGCTAATGAATTAGCAAAAATTAATGAAATGTTCGTTGATGTTGACTTGAGCGATGTTAAAGAAGAGACAGAAGAGCGTAGTAATCTAAAAATATATCCAAAAGAAAATGTAAGGATAGCTACAGATACGCCGATTGTTAAAGTAACGATCAAGATAAGGAAAAAATAAAGATGACAGACAAAAAATTGATGTTTTTAGCTATTAATATGCTTATAACGGTTTTCAGCTTAGCTATAATAATAGGAACTATGTTTATAGAAAACCCAAGTGTTAAAAAAACAGCCATTTTTGTGGCGATTACGATATTAATAGTTCAGAAGTTAGTAGAGATAAAAGTAATTGAAGAAACTCGAAAAGTTAGTATTGTTATACTACTTATAATTATTGCAGCTGCAGGGTACTTTGGTTATAGATTATATTAAAATATAAAGAGCTTGGGGGAAGATTTGGAAATCTGATTATAATTCATGTTTTTAAATCGCCCCCGCGAAGTTTATTAGATAAGTAAAAGCTATTACTTCGTAGCATATTTATTTGAAAACTATTGCGATATAATATGTAGTTAAGTTTTATCTTAATTATATAAATTAACCCCATTGCTCATTAATGAATTAGTAGGAGATGTTATGGATAAATTATTTTCATCAAAAATATATATAAATCATAGATTTAAGCTAATTATGGTATTGGATTTATTGACGGTAATATTTGGAGTAGTAGCATCTATATTTTTAGGTAAGGCTTCGGATCCATTTTCTATGTTGAATGACCATCACGTAGAAATAGCTGAATTTTTAGTAATTTCACTTGTGGTTTATACAATTAGTTTTTATTTATTTGGTACTAATAAATCGCTATGGTCTTACTTAGGTGTAAATGAAATAGTAAATATTTGTTTTTCAGTAGTGCTAGGGGATTTAATCACTAGTATTTTATACCAATATATGCTACCTGATACATTTTCAAATGTTAGATTTGCGATTTTTTCACCGTTATTAATAATCGCCGGAATGATGTTTACAAGAATGCTTTATCGTGCTTTAAGAGAAAGAGAAGCGGGTAAATATGGAGCTAATTCTTATAAGAATACATTTATAATAGGTGCAGGAGATGCTGGATATATCTTGTTAAAAGAATTATCTAAAAATAATATTTTCCGTGCAAATGTAGTTGGGCTTATCGATGATAACAGAAAAAATTCTGTAATTAGTGGAGTTACTGTTGTTGGAACAACATATGATATGCTGAAACTTATTCCAAAATATGAAGTAGAGCAGGTATTTTTAGCGATTCCTTCAATTGGTGCATATGATAAAAATAGAATATTAAACGTACTAAAAGAAGCGAATGTTACTGTTAAAGTAATGAGCTCAGGTATTGCTGTAGAGGACGGGGAAAGTATTTCTAAACACTTAAAAGACGTGTCTATCGAAGATTTATTAGGACGTGGTGAAGTGAAACTGTCTCAAGGTGAGATTCGTTCATATATTAAAGGAAAGAGTATCCTTGTTACTGGTGCTGGTGGTTCAATCGGAAGCCAGATTGTTCGAGAAATATTTAAATTCAAACCTAGTCAACTTGTTTTAGTAGATGTTAACGAGAACGCATTATATATGCTAGAACGTGATTTAGATTTTGAAAAATCACATAGTAAAGAATATGAGGATATACAATATATTTCTGAAATAGTAAGTATTCGTGAAAAAGCTGCTTTAGCTGAGGTGTTTGATAAGTATAAACCTAATGTAGTGTTCCATGCAGCAGCGCATAAACACGTACCTTTAATGGAACGTCGCCCACAAGAAGCTATAAAAAATAATGTTTTTGGAACGAAAAATGTTATGGATGTGGCAATTGAAAAAGAAGTAGAAAGATTTATTATGATTTCTACTGACAAGGCGGTAAATCCAACGAATGCGATGGGAGCTTCGAAACGTTTAACAGAGATTATCTTACAATCAAAAGGTAATAAGTACAAAACGAAATTTGCTGCGGTTAGATTTGGTAATGTACTAGGTTCTAATGGTTCTGTAATTCCTATTTTTAAAGAACAGATTAAAAAAGGTGGACCTATCACTATTACGCATAGAAATATTATTCGTTACTTCATGACGATTCCAGAAGCGGCGCAATTAGTACTACAAGCTGGATATTACGCAAGTGAAGGAGAGATTTTCCTATTAGATATGGGAGAACCCGTAAAAATAATAGATCTTGCGACAAACTTAATCAAACTATCAGGATTAGAACCATATAAAGATATCGATATCGAAGAAATCGGACTAAGACCTGGTGAGAAGATGTATGAGGAGTTATCACTTGATTACGAAAGCAGTGAGAAGACTGATAACCAAATGATCTATAAAAATACAACTCTAGACATTGATGTAGATGAATTAGATAAAAAATTAAATGAATTAAAATCAATGCTAGGACATTCAACAAATGAAGAAATACGTAGCAAGTTATTTGAGATAATAAATTGTTATAATGGATAAAAAAAGGAGGGCGATTCAAAAGTTATTTTGAATCGCCCTTTCTAGCTATATAAGGGAGTTTGTAGTATAGCTAGTGATAGAGAGTGTCTATTTTATTTTTCTACGTTTTTAGTTTTTTTAGCTATATAGTTATTTATAATTAAAGCTAACAATATAGGTGATTCCATATAGGTAAGTTTGAGTACAAATAATAAAGTTTTGTGTTTTTGTTCAAAGTCTGGACTAACTGCATTATCTAAGATTAATAATAGTGCAATACCAAATAAAAAATAGAATACTAGAAATATGTAAAATCTTTTTTTGCGTTTTTCTGCGTTTAACATAGTAACCTCCCTGAAATCGCGTATTGCGTATTTACTATTAATATGGAGTGACTCAAAAAGTATAATCTTTTAAGAAACAAGATTTTGTTGAGTCACTCGCTAGCTAGTTTTAGATAGTGTTATTTTTTATTTTTCTACGTTTTTAGTATTTTTATCTATATAGTTAGTTAGAATCCAAGCTAATACTATAGGTAAGATTGAACAAAAATATTTGAACACTGATATTATGGTTTTATATTTTTGTGTAAAATCTGAACTAACTACTTCATCAAGCAAGTAAATGATTATAGGACCAAATAAAAAAACATAGAATACTACAAATATGTAATATCTTTTTTTTATTTTTTTTTCGTTTATCATAATAACCTCCCTGAAACCGCGTATTGCGTATTTACTATTAATATGGAGTAACTCAAAAAGTATGATCTTTTAAGAAACAAGATTTTGTTGAGTCAGCTCCTTTAGTAACTTTAACATAACACAAAATATTAAAAAATAAAAGACTGATAAAATCATTGTTTTTATGGTATAATAAAGGTTAATGATGTTATTTTTAGAGATAGTTAACATAACATTACTTAAAAAAATATATAATGATTAAGTGCTGATTTCAAAAGAGTAAATTTTTTGAGGTTGGTATTTTTTATAACTTCGGTTCTATATATTATTTGAAGGATGTAATATTGTGTTGTAGTTGTTAAATTAATACTCTTTAAGTTATAATAATATTGTAAGATATTGAGAGGATGGGGGAGTATTTATGGAATTTAGACAGTTAAACTATTTTATTACAGTTGCGAATAAGAGAAGTTATTCTTTAGCGGCAAAGGAATTATTTGTTACGCAGCCTACATTAACGTTAGCAATAAAGAAATTGGAGAAGGAATTTAATACTACTTTATTTGAGCAAAATAATAGACGTTTAGAGTTAACAGAAAGTGGGCAAATGCTTTATGAAAAAGGTATTGTTTTATTGAAATCATACAATAATTTAATTGATGAAATGAATGCATCTATTGAAGAAAGTAGAGAAGTGCTGAAGGTAGGTTTAACAGTATTATTTGCAATTCAATATATGGAAGAAATATCGAGTTTTATAGCTAGACATCCTAAAGTTGAGTTGAGCTTAATTCAACATGGTTCTAAACAACTGCAAAGGATGGTTGCTAATGGAGATCTAGATTTAGGATTACTTTCTTTTCCACAGTATGAGAGAGGCATTGTTATGAAACCTATTGAAAGAAAAAAGGCTTCGTATGTTGCTGCGATTGTAGTTCCTTCTAATCATCCTTTGGAAAATAAAGAAGAGATTACTATTGAGGATTTAAAAGATGTGCGAATAAGTTCACTCACAAAAAATTATGTCCTAGGAAATGAAATTTATGTGAAGTGTAGGGAGAGAGGTTTTGAACCGAATATTGTTTTTGCCGATGATAATTGGACTGTTCTTGTTAAGAGTATAGAGATATTTAATAGTGTGGCTATATTGCCTGCTGAGTTCGAAGATATTAGTCAATTTCAAAATACGAAGTGGATACCGTTAGCGGAAAAGATGGAGTACAAGGTAGGAATTGCTCATAAAAAAGACGAAGATATTTCTGAAATAGGAAAATTGTTTATAGACTACATACTTTCTGAAAAAATTAAGAAAAAGTAAAAAATATAGAAAAAGGTAGTGACTTATGAAAATAGATTTATGAGTCACTACCCTTTTTGTAGACCATACATAGAAGTTTAAAGCATAGTAGTTCTATTTTTCGAAAATATTATATTTTTCTTCGTTATTAAGAACTCTCAGTGCGCCTGATGCTAGAGCCTGCATTTCTTTTTCTCCTGGGATAATGAATAGTGGAGCGATGAATTCAACTCTTTCTCTAACTTTATCTGAGATAAAATTAGAACGCGCTATTCCACCGGTAAGTATTATAGCATTTACTTGTCCTTTTAATACTGTAGCTAATTCACCTATAGCTTTTGATATTTGATAGGCCATTGCTTCTAATACAAGTTTTGCTTTTTCATCACCATTATCCATAAGTTCATGGATTTTTCTTGCATCATTTGTTCCGAAGTATGAGACAAGCCCTCCTTTTTTACGAGTCAGTTCTGTCACTTCTGATTTAGTTTTTTCATAGCATAAGTTAATATATTGTTTAAGTGGAATACCTCCTGTACGTTCGCTAGAAAACATTACTTCATCATCAGAAATAACATCGACCATGCGTCCATTTTCATGTGCACTAGCACTAGAACCGCCACCAACATGAACGACTATAAAATTCCCAGATTCGTATGGGATATTTAACTTATTAGCCACATCATGAGCTACAGCTCGCATATTAAGTGCGTGGCCGACACTTTTTCTATCGATTAGGTTTGAACCAGAGATACGAGCAACATCATTCATTTGATCGACGGTAACAGGATCATATATGAAAGAAGGCGCAGACTCAACACCAAATTTTTCCGCAACACTTTTAGCGAGTGATGCTCCTAGGTTAGAGGCGTGTTCTAATAAGGGCCTATTTTTTAAACAATCTATAAGATTCTCATCTACAAGAATAGCCCCAGCATCTACTGGTGGAAGAAGCCCCCCACGACCTACAACTGCATCAAACTTGTGATTAGGTAGCTTCTCTTTAATTAGTGACTCAATATCAGTTAATCTAAGTGACAATTGATCGAAGATATTATTGAATGGCTTTAGTTGTTCTAATGAATAGGTAATCTCATGTGAGAAGATTTCTGTAGTATTTTCATAGTATGCAACCTTGGTAGAAGTTGCACCTGGATTAATAACGAATATTTTTTTCATATTAATTCTCCTTATCTGCTAGCAGTGCTAGAATTAAAGAATATTTTTTTTCGGTATCAGAAGCAGAGCGTGATGTTAGTACGATTGGAACAGTTGCTCCAAGTATCAATCCAGCCATTTTGGCTTCTGCCATTAGTATTAGTGATTTAGAAATACCGTTACCAGAAACTATGTCAGGAACTACTAGAACATCAGCGTCTCCTTGGATATTCCCTGCATATTTTTTCTCTTGTGCAATATTTTTATCAAGAGATATATCTAAAGATAATGGTCCCTCAACAATTAGTGTTTCATTATTTTTGAAGTATTTAGAGATTTCATCAGCTTCTACCGAAGATTTTTGTTTAGGGTTAACCATCTCTGCTGCAGATAATAGGCTGAATTTTATTTTTTCATAACCAAGAGATGTAAAAATCTTAGAAGTTTCTTCGATTATTTTTATTTTCTGTTCTTCAGAAGGTTCAAGAATCATTCCCCCATCGGTTATACCTAAAAGTTTATTATATTTTGGAATTTCTAATAATGCTAGGTGGAAAAGAACAGAACTTTTTTTAATTCCTGTTTCTTTATTTACTACTTCTCTTAAAAGTGTTGAAGTAGGAAGGTTTCCTTTCATGATAAAGTCAGCTTTACCCTCTCTAACTAACTCTATACCTCTTTTTGCAGCAGATACATCATCTTCTATATCTATAATTTCAAAATCACTGTTTTTAGTATTTATATCTAGTAATAATTCATCTATTTTTTCTTTAGAATCTATTAGAATAGGTACTAAATAACCTTTATTAGCAAACTCAAAAACACTATGAAGAGCATGGTCTTGAGCAGCTTTTACAACGACGATTGTTTTTGGTTTAGTTATTTTTGTTTTAAAAATGTCATCTAGTTGATTAAAACTTTCTAACATAATCTTCTCCTTTCTTTTTGAAGAAAGAAACAGAGAAGTTGAATATCCCTGTTCTTTCTTTAAAAGTTAAATTTTAGGAATGAATTGCTTTTTTTAGAATAATATCGGCTGCTTCAACCACGACTTCATTAAGAGAAGGGTGTCCATGGATGGTTAGAGAAATATCATCAACTGTCAGTCCTTGTTCTACGGCAAGTGCTAATTCCGCAATTAGATCACTGGCACCAGGCCCAACGATGGCTGCACCGATAATTTTATTAGTATTTTTTATTGCGACAATACGGACGAATCCTTTGCTTTGAGAAATCGATAAAGATCTTCCGTTATGTCCAAATGAATATTGTCCAGTTACTACTTCATAACCTTTTTCTTGTGCTTGAGCTTTTGTATATCCTACGAGTGCTATTTCAGGTGTAGTAAAGCAGACTGTTGGGATGGCAAAGTAGTCGACTATTGCAGCTTTATCCCCATTTAATGCTTCAGCAGCAATTTTTGCTTCATACATTGCTTTATGAGCTAATGTAGGACCTTCTACGATATCTCCAATAGCGAATATATGTTCTTTAGTTGTTCTACGTTGTTCATCAACTTTAATTAATCCGCGATCTGTAACTTCAACGCCCGCGTATTCTAAGCCAAGTTCATCGAATTTTGCTTTTCTACCAACGGATACCAAAACATAATCTGATTCTATAGTAAATTCTTTTCCATCAACAGAGTAGTTCGTGATGACAGAATTGTCAGTGTTTTTTGCGTTATTGGCAGTGGCATTTGTGATAATTTCTACACCTTTATTTTTTAGTTCTTCAATTACTACATTGGCTATATCATCTTCAAAAACTCGTAAAATTTTTTCTGTTCCTTCAATGATAGTAACTTTTGAACCAAGTGAAGCGTATGCTCCAGCTAATTCAATACCAATATAGCCACCACCGATAACAACTAGTGATTTGGGTACTTCAGTAAGATTTAAAACTTCAGTAGAACTAAGTATACGATCTTTAAATTTAAACCCTTTAATTTCTATCGGTTGTGTTCCAGTTGCGATAATAGCTTCTTTAAAATGATATGTATTATTGTGGAATTCGTCTAAAATTACGCTGATAGTTTTATCGTCTATAAAGTTAACCTCGCCATAAATTACATTAACACCATTTTTTTTCAATAAGCCTTGAACACCTTTGTGTAAGGTTTCTACAACTTCTTCGTTTTTCCAACGTTGCGTCTCAACAAAGTCTATTTCTGCATTATCAACTTTTATTCCACGAGTTGATTTTTTTATTTCCTCAAATTGATGACCTACAGATATAAGTGCTTTTGAAGGGATACAACCACGATGTAAACAAGTTCCGCCCACTTTTTCTTTCTCAAATAGGGTAACTTTTTTACCTAGTTGAGCTAATTTAATAGCTGCGACGTAACCACCAGGGCCACCACCAATGACAATAGTATCTAATTCTTGAATAAAATTTCCTACTACCATAATTATCCCTCCACTAACAATAAATCAGGATCTGCTAAATACTCTTTGACTGTATTTAGTGCGCGTTGTGCTGTACCACCATCTACAATTCTGTGGTCGAATGAGAATGAAAGTTTAAGCATTGGGACAAGTTTTGGTTGTTTGTTTTCATCTGGGATAAATGTTTCTTCGAAACGTCCAAATCCTAGTATAGCTACTTCAGGTTGATTGATAATTGGAGTAGCCCAAACACCGCTAGTAGCAATTGCTCCGACATTTGTAATAGTCATAGAACCATCTGTTTGTTTATCTCTTCCTAATTTACCAGCATGAGCAAGAGCTGTGTTCTCATCTAGTTCACGAGCTATTTTGAATAGACTCTTGAAGTTAGCATCCTTAATATTTGGTACGAATAAACCATGTTCAGTATCGGTTGCAACACCAATATTAATGTAATTTTTATATATTATCTCTAATTTTTCGTTATCTACAGAGGCATTTAACTCTGGGAATTTTGCAAGAGTGGCTGCCACAGCTTTTATGAAATATGCTGTGTATGTAAGTTTAATGTCTCTGTCTTTTGCTATCTGTTTCATTCTATTTCTATGTTCAACAAGTTTTTCAACATTTACTTGATCTAGAACTGTTACGTGAGGCGAAATAGCTTTACTATTAACCATTGCACGTGCAATAGCTTTTCTAATATTAGTCATCGGTACTCTTGTAGTATTGTTAGTGTTATTTGAAGGAGTAGGTTCAAATTTAGGAACTGCTGTCACCTCAGTTTTTTCGTTAATAACTTCGTTTGTAACTTGTGGCTGCTGTACTGGTGAAACTTCTTTAACAGTACTGTTATTAAGGTAATTTTCAATATCTTCGATTGTAACAAGGCCACGTTTACCAGTGGCAGGTACTAGTCTAAGATCGACCCCTTTATCTCTAGCGTATTTTCTTACTCTAGGGATGGCTAATAATCTAATATCAACATCAGATGAATTATTTTGTTTTTCTATAGGTTTAATAGTCTCGGTAGCAGTATTATCTTCAACTTCGGCAGATTCTTGTTCCTCGTGTACTTCTACATTTTGATCTGTCTCAATATCAACAATAACTGAACCAACCTTAGCCATTTCCCCAACTTTTGCATAAATTGTTTTAATTGTTCCAGAAACAGGAGACGGCAGGGCAACAACAGCTTTATCACTTTGAATTTCTACTAGAATATCATCTTCTTTCACTGCTTCTCCAACTTTAAAACCCCATTGAATAATTTCACTTTCATGAAGTCCTTCTCCACTATCTGGTAAAATAAATGAATAAATCATATTAAGTCCCTCCATTCATTAAAAGTCATAGACTTCTTTAACTTTATTAACGATGTCTGCTGGAGTAGGTAGCCAATATTCTTCAGCTAAACCAAATGAAAATGTAGTATCAGGAGAAGTAACTCGTCCAACAGGTGCATCTAGATACATAAATGCACGTTCAGAAATTTCTGATAGAAGTTGTCCAGCAACCCCAGCTTGACGTTGAGATTCTTGAACTACTATCACACGTCCTGTTTTCTTAACAGAAGATATAATAGTTTCCATATCGACAGGAGAGATAGTTCTAAGGTCAACAACTTCAACAGAGATACCTTCTTTTTCTAATTGTTCAGCTGCTTTTAAGCTATAGTGAACCATAAGACCGTATGTAATGATCGAAACATCTGTTCCTTCTCTAACAACGCTTGCTTTGTCTAATGGTACACGATATCCTTCGTCTGGAACTTCACCTTTAATTGAGCGATACATTCTAAGATGTTCTAAGAATATAACTGGATCGTTACTTTCGATAGAAGAAATTAATAATCCTTTTGCATCATAGGGATTGCTAGGAATTACTACACGAAGTCCAGGAATTTGAGCTAAAATTCCGTCTAAGCTATCTGAGTGTAATTCAGGAGTATGGACAGGCCCTCCGAATGTAGAGCGTATAGTAACTGCCATGTTTCGAGTATTTCCTGAACGATATCTAAAACGAGCTAATTGAGAGTATACTGCATCGAAACCTTCTAAAATAAAACTTAAAAATTGAATTTCAGGGATAGGTCTAAATCCTTCAGCTGCTAGTCCAATAGCAAGTCCCAAGATACCTGATTCAGCTAAAGGAGTATCTAATACTCTTTTATCTCCATATTTTGCTTGTAAACCATCTGTAATCCTAAAAACTCCACCGTTAACTCCGACATCTTCACCGAATATTAAAGTTTTTTCATCAGTTTTTAATTTGTAATCAAGTGCTTCTGTGACTGCTTGCGCAATAGTTTTCTCAGACATATTAGTTCGCCTCCCTTTGTTTGTATATTTCGATTTGTTCTTTAATGTTTTGGGTAGGAATTTCAAACATATTTTCTAAAAATGTTGAAACTTTTTGTTTTTCAGCTTTGTTTATTGCAACCATCGCTTCTTTAATTTGACGTTTTACATCATCGATTGTTTCTTCTTCTATTTCGTTATTCCATAATCCTTTTTTCTCAAGATATTTTCTTAATCGAATTAGTGGATCTTTTTTCTGCCATGATGATACTTCTTCATCAGTACGATAACGAGTTGGGTCATCTGACATAGTGTGTGGTCCTAGGCGATAAGTAAATGCTTCGATTAGAACAGGTCCATGTTCAATTGCATATTCACGTGCTTTAGCTACAGCGGCATACATTGCCAATGGATCCATACCATCTACTTTTATACTAGCGATACCAGCAGCAACCCCTTTTTGTGCCAGTGTAATTGACTTAGTCTGTTTAGATATAGGAGTAGAGATACCATAACCGTTGTTTTGCAGAATAGTAATTAAAGGAGCATTATACACTCCAGCAAAATTTAATCCTTCATAGAAGTCCCCTTGAGAAGATCCACCATCTCCACAAAATGCTAGTACAACATTTTTTTCACCTTTTAGACGTTTTCCAAAAGCAACCCCAGCAGCATGTGGCATCTGTCCACCAACAATAACTTGAGGAGAGAAGGCGCATAATGATTCAGGATATTGGTTAGCTTTTAAATGCCCTTTATACCATAAAAAAGCTTGTTCTATTGTTAAGCCGTGAATAAGTAGTGGAGGGATATCGCGATAGGTAGGAACAAGAAAATCATTTTTTTCAAGGGCGAACGTTGTCGCTAATTGACTAGCTTCTTGACCACCGGCGGGTGGATAGTTACCTAGAGCCCCTTGTCTATTTAAAATAATTACTCTCTCGTCATATGTTCTACCGAAAACTAGAACTTTCATTAATTCCACTAGTTTTTCATCACTAATATCAGGAAACAAATCTGGATTAGTAACTTCACCATCTTCGTTTAGAACTTGATACATAGGAAACAATTCAGCCGGTTTCTTTATTGAATCTTCGAATGTAAATGGTCCTTGTTTAACAATTTTCATAATTTATCACTCCTTAAATTTTGTATTATTGAAAACGATTTCTACACTTTAATTATAATGGATTTACACAAAATTTACTAATTGTATTTTTTTATAGTAATATTAAAAAAATTTATATTAATCAATTGTTACTTAATGATACAGATTAATATTTTTGAGGATATAGCTTTGAATTGTCTTTGATATTTCAATAGATGAATAGAGTGTGGTATAATATTTAAGTGAAACAAATAGGAATGACTTAAGAGGTTTGAACTATTGAGATTATATAGTTTATATTTAAGTTGATAGCGAGGTGATTGAATGAGTAAAGTTTCAGGTAAGGTAACAAAGGTTGAAAGTAAAGGACTGTATATAAAACTAGAAAATGGTAAAGATGCATTTTTACCAAAGGAAAATATGTTTATAGGTAAAAAGAAAAAGTTAGAGGAGATTTTTTCTGTTGGCTTTGTTATTAAGGCTGAGGAGAAAAGTACAAAGGATTCTTTAGTGGTCTTAACACAAAAAGAGTTAAAACAAACTGAAGGTGAGAAGAAAAAAGTAGAGAAAAACTCTAAAGAAAAACAGAATAAAAAGAAAAATAAACCGAAGACACCGATAAAAAAAGAAGTCAAAGAGCAACAGGAGGCTCAGAAAAAGCAAGAAGTACAGGAAGAAAAAGAAGAGCCTAAGCAAGAGACAAAAACTCTAAAAGATTTGAAAAAACTTCAATTTATAGGTAATATGAAGATTTCTGTAGGAAAAGGTAAGAAGAGTAATATTACTGAGCTATCTGAGGAAAAAGAAGAGAAAAAAGAAATTCCACCAGCACCAGAAGGACTATTAGAAAATATAATCTTAACGACGAAGCAAGCTGAAGATAAGTTTGAGAAAATCAAGAAAGGTCTTCAAGAGAGAGGTTATCTAGATGGACATTAATCTTTTATGGCAAAAAACTGATAAAATAGCTCTAGGTCTATCAGGAGGGGTAGACTCTATAGTTTTATTTCATCTACTTGTAACGAAGTATAAAGAAAGTTATAAGGAACTAGTGGCATTTCACATAAATCATGGACTAAGAGAAGAGTCTTATGAAGAAGCTGAATTTGTAGAGAATTTTGTTAAAAACTATAACGTGAAATTTTATAAAAAAGAGCTAAATATGAATGATTTAGTAAGGGATAGCCACACATCAGAGGAAATGCTCGCAAGAAAACTGCGTTATGAAGCATTTGAGGAGATGTCTTCGTTAGAAGGTGGAGTGAAGTTAGTAACTGCTCATCACAAAAATGATCAGGTAGAAAATATTCTTATGAGACTGCTTAGCGGACGTAGTATGGATTATAATCTGATGATAGAAGAGCAGACTACTATTGGAAACTTAGAAGTTTATCGTCCGTTATTAAATATATTAAAAATTGATCTTGAGCAGTATGCTGCTAAAAATAACTTGAAATACTACGTTGATTCAACAAACTTCGATACTGACTACACTAGAAACAATATAAGGCATAACATTGTACCATTGTTGAACGATGTAAATGCTGCGAGTTTTGATAATTTGATTAATTTTTCTAGTTATTATCAAAATATTAATACAGAGCTGAAAAACAAAGTATTAGAAGCTAAAAATGACTATGTGATTTCACTAGAAGAAGATAAAGTCGAATTAGATAAAGAAAAATTATTAAAAAATACCAAAGAAGAGATTTATTTCTTGCTAAAAAACATATTAGCAAATAATTTTGGTATTTTTGATGTGAAACAAAGAGCCTTATTTACAATAATAGATGACTTAAAAAACAGAAATAACAATAAAAGTTATGATTTGAAAAATAATTTAAAAATAATTAGCGAATATAATAGTATTTATATTCATAAAATCGAAAAAAAATGTTATAATGATAGGATAGAATTAATAATAGATGAAGTGGATATAAATAAAGTTTATACGTTTCATCAGAGTAATTTTCTAATAACGACAATGAATAACTCATCTGAAGTAGGATTTAACAGGGAAGACTTGCCGCTTGTAGTTACTACTAAGAGGGATGGAGATAGGATTCAAAGAGGTAAAGTTAGTAAAAAACTTTCCCGTCTTTTTATCGATGAAAAAATCCCTAGAGAACTTAGAGATAAACTTCCAGTAATTCGCAATAAAGATGGGGTTTTAGGAGTTTTAGGAATAAATACTAAAGTCAACAAAAATAAAAAATATGATTATTATATAAACATGAAAGGATAAAACAGTGGAAAATTTATTAAAAGATATCGAGAAAGTTCTATTTACACACGAGGAAATCGTAGTTGCTAGTAAAAGAATCGCTAAACAAATTGAAGAGGATTATAAAGATAAATCTCCTGTTCTAATTTGTACATTAAAAGGTGCATTACCTTTTATGGCAGAACTTATGAAGCATATTGATATTCATATAGTTACTGACTTCATGGATGTGTCTAGTTATCACGGAGGAACTGAATCTTCAGGTGTAATTAAAATCAAAAAAGATTGTGGAATGGATATCGAAGGTCGTCACGTAATTATCGTTGAAGACATCGTAGATACAGGAAGAACTCTTAAAGCTCTTATTGAAAACCTAAAAGGAAGAAATGTTGCTTCTGTAGCATGTGCTTCACTAGTAGATAAACCTGAAACTCGTGTAGTTGATGTTGAAGCTGACTACATCGGAATAGTTTCACCAAATGAATTCCTAGTAGGGTTTGGTTTAGACTATGATGAGAGATATAGAAACTTACCTTATATCGGTGTTCTAAAAGAAGAAATTTACTCATAATAATATTTTAATCAAAAAAGGTCAAAATATTAGTCAAACTTTAGTTACATATGGTAAAATAAATTATGTTTAGAAAAATGATAGGAGGAGGATTGTCTATATGAATAATAAAAAAAGGCAAAACCCTATCCTTGGTATGCTTGCGTTAATCGTTATTGCGATTGGATTATTTGCTTATTGGCAACAAGACTTACCTGGGACAACTGAAAAAATAGACTATGCTAAACTTGTTCAGACTATTAAAGATGACAAAGTTAAAGAAATAAGTCTACAAAGAAAAGATGAGAACTACAATGTTAAAGGTACTTACACAGATGGTAATAAGAACTTCGAGAGTGTAGTTGCAGCATCTGATTCTGAAGTACAAAAACAAATTAATGAAAAAGCTAAAGATGGAAAGCTAAGTGTAGTAGAATATAAACCAGCTGAAAAAACTGGAGCAATCTTATCATTCTTAGGTAATATTATTCCATTTATCTTAATGATGGGACTATTAGTTTTCTTTATGTCACAAATGCAAGGTGGCGGTGGAGGCAAAGTAATGAGCTTCCAAAAATCTAAAGCTAAAAAAATAGATGGCGGAGAAGCGAAAGTTACATTCAAAGATGTAGCTGGAGCTGATGAAGAAAAACAAGAACTTGCAGAAATGGTTGAGTTCTTAAAAGATCACCGTAAATTCACTAAGATGGGTGCTAGAATCCCTAAAGGTGTCCTACTTGAGGGTCCTCCAGGGACTGGTAAAACTTTACTAGCTCGTGCTGTAGCTGGTGAGGCGAAAGTACCATTCTTCTCAATCTCAGGATCTGACTTCGTTGAGATGTTCGTAGGGGTAGGGGCAAGTCGTGTTCGTGACCTATTCAAAGAAGCTGAAAAAAATGCGCCATGTATCATTTTCATCGATGAGATTGATGCTGTAGGACGTAAACGTGGAAGCGGAGTAGGTGGAGGAAATGACGAACGTGAACAAACTCTTAACCAACTTCTTGTTGAAATGGATGGATTCGATGGTGAAAAAGGTATTATCGTAATTGCAGCTACTAACCGTGCTGACGTATTAGATAACGCCCTTAGAAGACCAGGACGTTTCGACAGACAAATTAAAGTTTCTACACCTGATGTAAAAGGTCGTGAAGCTATTCTTAAAGTGCATGCTAAAAACAAACCACTTGCTAAAGGTGTTGAACTTCGTTCATTAGCAGAAAAAACTCCAGGATTCTCTGGTGCTGACCTTGCTAACATTCTTAACGAAGCAGCATTATTAGCAGCTCGTGAAAACAAATCTAGTATTGATAAAGAAGATCTAGATGAAGCTATGGACAGAGTAATTGGTGGTCCAGCTAAACGTAGTAGAGTATATACTCCAAAAGAAAAACGTTTAGTAGCTTACCACGAAGCAGGTCACGCAATCGTAGGTATGGTACTTGATAGTGCTGATAAAGTGCAAAAAGTTACTATTATCCCACGTGGTGATGCTGGTGGATATAACTTAATGATTCCGGAAGAAGAAAAATACTTCCAAACTCGTACAGATTTAATCGACAAAATCTGTGGATTACTTGGTGGACGTGCTGCAGAGCAAATCTTCTTTAATGAAGTATCTACAGGAGCTCATAACGACTTCGAACGTGTAACAGCTATTGCTCGTGCGATGGTTACAGAATACGGTATGAGTGAAGCTGTAGGTCCAATGCAAGCTCCATTCCACGATCCATATGGTGGACGTCAACTTTCAAGTATCGGTAACTACTCAGAAGAAATGCTGAAAGAAATCGATAAAGAAGTTCGTAAAATTATTAACGAATGTTACTCAAAAGTTCTTCACATTATTGAGACTCACAGAGAACAATTAGAACTTATTGCACAAACTCTTATCGAAGTTGAAACAATCGATAGAAAAGAAATCGTTGCTCTTTACCAATTTGGAAAAATGCCAAAAGACTTAGATGAAAGAGAAGCAGAACAACTAGATAAAGTAGTTAATAAGAAATATTACGAAGAACAAGCTCGTAAAGCCAAAGAAGAAGCTGAGAAAAAAGCTCAAGAAGAGGCCGAAGTAGAGAAAGAAAAAACTGACTCAAACGACGATAAATCTTCAGCCGAAGAATAATAAAGAAACCCTAGACTTGGAACTAACCAAGTCTAGGGTTTTTGTTATACTCTTTTAGTACTATTATAGTAACGTTCAGTGAATGCTCATACTCAAAAATGAGCGATAAATGAGCGATAAATGAGCGATAAATTGTTATTTATGATATAATAATAAAAAGAACTTGATAGGAGAATGCTATGAAACCACCATTTACCATTACGAGTACAATTCTTAATTACCTTATAGAGATTTCTAAAGTATTAGGTAATCTTGAAATAGAAACAAAGAAAAATTTGCATCTAAGAAAAGAAAATAGAATCAAGTCTATCCACTCATCTTTAGCAATTGAGAATAATAGTTTGTCAATAGAACAGATTACAGCAATTATCGATGGAAAGAGAGTTCTGGGAGATCCAAAGGAAATTAAAGAAGTAAAAAATGCATATGAAGCATATGAAAAAATATTGAACTTGAATCCATATAGTGAGAAAGATTTTTTACTCGCTCATAAATTATTAACTACAGAAATAGTGGGACAATCTGGAAAATATAGGAATTCAGATGTAGGGATTTTTGATGAACAGGGGAATATGGTTCATCTAGGAGCAAGACCCCAGTTTATTGGTCATCTAATGGGAGAATTATTTGACTGGGGACGTAAAGATGATACTCCAGAACTTGTAAAGAGTTGTGTATTTCACTATGAAATAGAGATGATTCACCCTTTTGAAGATGGAAATGGTAGAATGGGAAGGTTATGGCAAAATGTTATTTTAGCTAATTGGAATCCATTATTTAGTTGGATTCCCATTGAAACTATAATATATGAAAATCAACAGCGATATTATAAGGTTTTAGCGCAGGCAGACAGAAACAATAATTCAACAATATTCATTGAATTTATGTTAGGTGTCATATTAGAAACGCTACTAGCATATAAGGAACCTGATGATAAGATAAAAGAACTGTCTAAAGCAGAACAGGATGTTTTTGAAAAAATAAAAGAATACTTGAAAAATGAGAAATATATTACTGTGACAATAGCTTGTAAATTAATCGAAAAATCTAAGCCAACTGTTAGAAGATATATTTCGAAATTTGTTGAGTATGAGCTATTAGAATCTCATGGAGAAAATAAGGATAGAAGATATTCGTTGAAAAAATAAATAAAAAGATATCAGAGAGAAGTATGAAAATAGATGCTAGATTCTATTAATGCTCTGATATCTTCTATTTTTTATTTGATTTTTCTTCTCGTAAAGAAGTGGACTGTTGAGATTACTATTGCAAGTATAATTATATAAATTATTTGAGAAAATACTAATGGTGTAAAGTGATTTTTCAGGATAAATATATTAACTCCCACACCTATAATTGCAGCGATACTTAACATAGAAAGTAGTGCAACTTTATATTTGTTAAGAGGTAGGCTGACTTTTGCAACCATACATAATCCATTTATTAACGCAAGAAGGAAACAGATGAATTTTGCTTGTGAATTATCTGTGATGGCAAAGTTTGTCAGTAGTACTGTAGCTACTAAAATACCCCCCCCGATTGCAGCGTTTGTCAGTATATCCTTCATGAAGTTATTGCTTACTTTTTCCTTATTCGCTTCAAAAGTTAGGAAGAATGATGGAATACCGATTGTTATCGCTGAAATAATCGTAAATTGAATCGGTATAAATGCAAACTCCAAGGCGAAGATTACACTAAGTATTGAGAAGACAATCGAGAAGAATGTCTTTGTTAGGAATAGAGAAGCTACCTTTTGAATGTTATTAATAACACGACGTCCTTCCATGAGTATATCGTAAAATACTCCGAAGTCATCTGTTAAAAATACGATATTTGATACACTTTTTGCAGCGCTGGTAGCACCATTCATAGCAAAACTAATATCAGCCTTTTTCAAGGCAAGAACATCGTTAACACCGTCACCACTCATAGCGACAGTCTTACCGGCTTTTTGTAATACGGCCACCATTCTTTGTTTTTGTTCAGGAGTAACACGTCCGAAAATATCATTCTCAAGAACAGTTTTTTCGAAATGCTCGTCAGTTACTTTAGTCATATCGATAGCCTTAGCATCTTCTTTGAAACCAGCTTTCTTAGCTACACCGTAAACAGCTATATGGTTATCTCCGCTGATTATTTTCACTTCAACACCTTGTGACTCGAAGTATTTGAATGTTTCTTGTGTATTTTCTTTAATTTCATCCGATAGAACTACATGTCCCACAAGTTTCATATTAGTAGGGACGTTTGTACTGTCTTCAGTATAGGCTAATGATAAAATTCTATAACCTTCTCTTTTTAGATTTTCGTAATATTCATCCATTTTATCTGAGAAACCTAAAAATTCATATGCCCCGAAGAAATATGTTCTACCATTTTTTAGCTTTATAAATGAATATTTATTTTTACTAGAAAAGGCTCCTAATTCCTCTATATCCCACTGTTTTTCACATGTTAAATAATTTTTTAAAGCTCTAGATGTCGCATTTTCATCATCGAAGTATGCAAGATAGCTTGATAGTTTTTCTGCAACTTCTTCATTAATTTCTACCACATTCATATTACCTGTAGTGATAGTTCCTGTTTTATCGAAACAAAGAACATCAACTCTAGCAAGAGTTTCCACGCAGTATAATTCCTGAACTAGAATTTTCTTTTTAGCGAGTTTCATCGCAGCAACTGCAAGAGAAACGCTGACAAGTAGGATTAAACCTTCAGGAATCATACCTACTAAAGCTCCAGCACTACGCAAGACTATTTCTACATAACCACGTCCCAGACTAGCTCCACGCATATACAGCATAATTGCGACAGGAACTAATAGAATAGATATAACTTTTAAGATTTTATCCATATAGTCACGAAGTTTAGATGGATATTTCTTAAACTCTTTAGTGCTTTTAGCAAGCTTATTGATATAGCTATCTTCACCAACAGCAATAGTTCTTACTAAACAACTACCACTTACTACGTTGCTACCACTCATTACTTTATCACCAGCAGTTTTAAAGATATTGTCACTTTCACCAGTTAGCAGGGATTCATCGACCTCTATACTACCCTCAATGATTTCAGCATCAACAGGAATCTGATCACCGAGATTTAAGTGTAAATATTCTCCAAGGACGATTTCTTCAGAATCTATATTTATTATTTCATTATCACGATTTACTCGATATTTACTTCTCCCTAGCAAACTGAGCTTTTCAAGGGCATTTTTCGAACGAACTTCTTGAAAAATACCAATTGCAGTATTTATAGTAATTACACCTAAAAACAACATATTTTCAAATCTAAGTGTCGTGGCTATAAATGCTGCTAAGACTAAGTTCATAGCATTGAAAAAAGTAAAAATATTAGAAAAGATAATCTCTTTAGTAGTTTTATAAGGTTTTATTTCACTAATATTTTTTTTCGCTTTAGTTACTTCTTCACTAGTTAAATATTTCATTCTACCTCCGCCATAACTATATTTTTTAATTAGTTTCTATTTTATCACACTTTAGTACAGTTTGGAAAATTAAAGGATGATGTATTAAAAAATATAGTGGTAGCTGTGGTTAACTGATATTGAGTCTATTAAAAAATAATAAGGAATAATTAAAAACATTATATCTATTAGTTAATTTTACTTGTATATCTGAATATTAATTTTGATTTTCAGAAATTATATGTTAAAATATAGAAATATACTTTAAATATACTTGAAAAGATAGGAGATGAAGAAATGACGCTGGCTAAGAAAACAGCAGTAAGTGTGCTAAGTGCAGCATTACTACTAGGAAATATCAGTACATTTAATTATGGAGTACCATCAAAGATAACACTAGCTCAAGAAGAAAAAAAAGACGAGCTATCAAATGTTTCAAAAAGTGAAGAACATAAGTTCCAGAATGATGATAAGGTAAAAGTTATTGTTAAGTTAAAGGGTGATGTTGATCCTAACAAGTTAAAAACCAAAGAAGGAATTAAAGAAGTTACAGAATCAACAAAAGCACCTAGAGAAAAGGCATTAAAAGATATTAAAGATAAAGGTATCGAGTATAAAAAACTGTTTGAGTACGATACATTGATGAATGGTTTTGCCTTAGAAACTACATTCTCGAATGCTAAAAAAATTCAAGAGTTAGACTTTGTAGATACTGTTGAAATGAGTGTTAGCTACAATAAACCAGAAAATGTAGCAAGTAAAGAAGAGAAGAAAGAAAGCACAGAAGCTAATGATTTTTCTAAAGCTTTAGACAGTTATAATCTTATTAATATACAACCTCTTTGGAATAAAGGATACAGAGGACAAGGAAAAGTTGTCGCTGTATTAGATTCTGGACTTGATCCTAATCATCCAGTGCTTAGATTATCAGATAATTCAAAATCTAAATACAAATCTAAAGATGAAATTGAAAAAATAAAAAAAGAAGCGGGTATAGACTACGGTAAGTGGTATAGTGAAAAATTACCATTTGCATTTAACTATAACGACTGGAATAATGATATTAAACAAAGTGCATATAAATCACATGGGATGCACGTTGCTGGGACTGCAGTAGGTAATCCTAAGGAGAAATTCACAAATGGTGATTACGTAACAGGTATAGCACCTGAAGCACAGTTAATTTTTATGCGTGTATTCTCAGATACTAAAAATGCTGGAACAGAGTCTTATATTTATACAAAAGCTATAGAAGATGCTATTAAATTAGGTGCAGATACTATAAATCTAAGTTTAGGTTCACCAGCTGGTTCAGTTGTAGAAGTGGGTGATGGTCTAGTTCGTGCAATGGATGTCGCGAAAAAAGCCGGGGTTAATATAGTCGCAGCGGCAGGGAATAATGCATTCTTTGCTAGTGGACAAACAAACCCAAGTGCAGCTAATCCTGATTATGGAACTGTAGGAAGACCATCGGTTTCTGAAGATGCGATTTCTGTAGCGAATATAAGCAACAGTGTTCTTAACAGAGAAATAGCGAATATCGAGCAGCTTAAAGATAATGCTGATTTTGATAATGGAAAAATGCCAATTTTTAGTTATACTAAACAATTTGAGAAAAAAGCATATGACTATGTATATGTTGGAGTTGGTAAAGCAGAAAACTATGCTGACAAAGATTTAACTGGGAAAATCGCCCTTATTCAACGTGGTGGTAATAGCTTTGAAGAAAAAGTTAAATTAGCTAAACAGTACGGAGCAGCTGGAGCGGTAATCTACTTCAATGAAGGAGACACAATCTACAACTTAACGTTAAATGGTCAGGATAAAGATTTCCCTGTAGTAACAACATACTATAAATTTGGTAATGAACTTTCTACTCATGAAGGAGAATATAAAATAACATTCAATGGAACATGGGATAAACAAGATAATCCTAAAAAAGGTGAATTTGATGAATCTACTGGTTGGGGAATGAGTGTTGATGGATACTTAAAACCTGACGTAACAGCACCAGGAGGAGATATACTATCATCTTATAATGATGGAAGATATGGTCTAGATAGTGGAACAAGTATGGCTTCACCACACGTTGCGGGAGCTATAACTCTTGTGAAACAAGTATTATCAGAAAGATTCCCGAACTTAAGTGCAGAAGAAATTCAAGGATTAGCGAAGAGATTAATCATGAGTACAGCAAATCCTCAGGTATACTCTGATGGTTACACAACAGCATATAGATCGCCACGTCTTCAAGGTGCAGGTTTAATAGATGCGAATAAAGCAGCATATGGAGATCTTTATGTGACTGGAGAAAACAACTACGGAAGTGTTTCTCTAGGAAATGTTGGAGATAAATTTACTTTTAAATTAGTATTACATAATCTATCAGATAAAGCTCAAAACTTACAATATGCAGCTCACCTTACTACAGATAATTATTATGGTGAAGATGCTGGAGTAGATTGGAATGGTAAACTTACAATGACTCCTAAGAAGTTGTTGACAACTGATTGGGCTACTGTAGAAGTTCCAGCAAAAGGTGAAAAAGAAGTAGAAATTACTGTTGATGCTGCAAGTTTCAAAGAAGAACTAGAAAAAGTATTCACTAATGGATATTATCTAGAAGGGTTTGTAACTTTCTATGATGAAGAAAGTGCATTAAAAGCTAATATTCCATTTGTAGGATTTAAAGGTCAGTTCCAAAATCTACCTGTACTAGAAAAACCAATTTATTCTATGAAAAATGGAGAAAAACCAACATATGAGTACGGTTATACTTCAAACCCTAATAACTGGGATTCATTAACAGAAATGAACTTCACAGGAATGTTAACAACTTATAAAGAAGATAAAAAAGATAAGAGAACACTAGCAGGAGCATATGTAAATCCTGTTACTGGTGAAAGATTCTTTACTGATAAAATTTTCTTTTCACCAAATGGTGATGAGAATTATGATGAAATAGGAATGAGAGGGGTATTCTATCGTAACTTCGAAAACTTAAAACTTTCAGTATATGCTAAGGATGATGTAGAACGTAAAAACCCACTTTACCAAAATGGAAATGGTTCTGGTAATAAAAACTTTTACAACAACACAAGTAAAAAATACACATCATTAACTATGACAAACTGGAAAGGTGTTGACAATAACGGTAACCCTCTTCCGGATGGAGAATATCAATATGTAGTTTCTTATAGCGCAGCAGTAAGTGGTGCAGATATGCAAGAGACAACATTCAATGTAGTAATCGATAGAAAAGCTCCGAAAATCACAGGTGCTAACGGTGGTTACTATGACGAAGTAACTCGTAAATTCACACCATATCCAGTACTAGAAGATGGAAGTGGAATATTCTACAAAAAATTAAGCTATGGTAAAAATACTATTGCAGCAAATGAAGATGGAAGTTATACAATTCCAGAAGGTGTAGAATTAAAAGATCTTACTTTTGAAGTTAAAGACTTTGCAGATAACAAGGATAGTATTAATTTATCAAATGTTGAAGGTAATGGTAAAGGAAGCCTAGAAGTAGAAGTTAAGAAAGGTGATGGAACTGGAAACAATTCACGTCGCTTGCGTTACAAGATCACTAATGAAAAAGGTGAAATTGTAGGGGAAGACTTCTCTAGAAATAAACGTACATACCAAGCATTACCATTCGGTAAATATACTGTTGAAGTAGTAATGGTAGATGGAGAGTACAAACTACTTACACCATCAAAAGTTGACTTCGAAATAACAAAAGATAAACCAACAAAAGAGGTTGAATTCAGGGTAGATGAAATTAGCAGAAATGCTACAGAAATCAGTTTCGACAAACAAGTTCCAGAAGGAACAAAAGTTTATGCAGTAGCTCAAGATGGCACTAAAGTATTACTTCCAAAAAGTTTATATGGAAAAAATGCCTTCCAGAAAAACTTAGAAAATGGAACATACACAATTCAAATAGTGACACCTGAAGGATATACTCCAGCAGAAAACAATTTTGAATTAGTAGTAAAAGATGGGCATAACAAAAAGCAAGTTGTTCTGAATGTTGCAGAAAAAGTAGTAAGTGTAGGGACTACTGAGAACTCTAAAGCACAAGGTACAGTAGATTTCACTGAGAAAAAACTTTATAATAATTACAAACTTGTTGTAACAGAACCAACTGCAGAAGAGAAAGCAAATATTCAAAAACAATTAACAGAAGGTAATGTAGACTTAAGAAAATATGATGTTGAATACTTTAACATTCATATTGTAGATGCAACAGGAAAAGAAGTTAAAGTTCCTGGTGATAGAGCGGTAACTTTAGATTTAGCGAAAGCTCCAGAGCGCTTCTTCCATGAAAAAGATGGGAAATTAACAGCTGTAAGCAGTGTTAATTATGCTGATGGTAAGCTTACATTTACTACTGATAGCTTCAGTAACTTCGTAGCATTGACTCCAAAAAATGCTCCAGTTGAGAAAAAAGCGGAAGTGAATAAAGCAGAGCTTCAAAAAGCAATAGAAGCGGATAAAGCGTTAGATGAAACTAAGGAATACAAAAATGCAACTATCGAAGCTAAAGATGCATATAATAAAGCATTAGAGGCAGCTAAGAAAGTTTTTGAAAACGAAAATGCAACTCAAGAGGAAGTAAACAGTGCAGTAGCGAGTCTAAATGAAGCTAAAGTAACATTAGCTAATTCACAACAACCAGAAGTGAAAAAAGAAGTAGATAAAGCTAAATTAATCGAAAAATTAAAAGAAACTGAAAAACTTCAAACTGAGGTTAAATTCAAAAATGCAGGACAAGAGAAAAAAGATAACTTTGTAAATGCTATAAAAGAAGCGACAGCAGTTCTTGATAACAAAGATGCAACTGTAGAAGAAGTTACAGCAGTGTTAGAAAAATTACAACAAGCTGAAAATACTCTTGACGGTAAAGAAGTAGAAGTTCCGAAAAAAGAAGATCCAAGACCAGCGACTGAAACACCGAAGAAAGAAGATCCAAAACCAGCAGTTGAAACGCCGAAAAAAGAAGAGCCAAGACCAGTGGTTGGAGAACCTAAGAAAGAAGAATCAAAACCAGCAGTTGAAACTCCGAAAAAAGAAGAGCCAAGACCAGTGGTTGGAGAACCTAAGAAAGAAGAATCAAAACCAGCGGCTGAAACACCGAAGAAAGAGGAGCCAAAACCAGCAACTGAAGAACCTAAGAAAGAGGAGCCGAAACCAACAGCTGAGGAACCTAAGAAAGAAGAAGGCAACAAACCTCAACCTGAAACACCAAAAGTAGATAAGAAAAAATTAAATGAACAATTAAGTCATTTAGCAGAGGTTAAAGAGAAAGATAGTTTTGAAAGTGCAAGTTCAGAAGATAAGAAAGCTTATTTAGATGCAGTTCAAAAAGCACAAGAACTATTGGCTTCAGCAACTTCTACTCAAGAAGAAGTAGATAAAGCATTAGAAGCATTAAAAGAAGCTGAGAAAAAAGTCTATAAAAAATCAATAAAAGATATTCTAGGTGGTTTTGTTGGAAAAGAAGCTAAGAAGGAAAATACATTTAATGTAGATGAAGATTTCGGAAAAGTTTCAAAATCTAATTCACTATTAGCAAAAACAGGATTAGATAATAATGCGACAGCTTACGCTGGAATAGCAGTTCTAGCCTTAGTAGGATTAACTGTTTATGTAAAACGTCGTAAACAAAAATAAAATAAAATATATCGACTTCATAAGTTAGGATTTAAACCCTGGCTTCTGAAGTCGAATTTTTATATCAATAAATCACTGTGTAAATGAGTTCTCATATAACATTTTTAAAATTTAGAGTTACCTACTAAGTCTATAAAAAATTATAGTGTGACTTTATAATAGACACGTATCTGGGTAGGGTATATAATAAAAACAAGTGACATGGAGGAAGCATTTAGAACATGGAAAAACTAGATTTTTTAATAAAAACACTAAATTCAGAAATAGAAATACCAGAAACGGAAAAAGAAAAGAAAGATTTATTTAGAACACTGATGAACACATGGAAAGTGTCGGAGCTACCGAGTGAATTCTACGAAGTTCAAGATGAGTACTTGCAAGGAGTTCTAAAAGTTAAAGGAATAACAAAGCTAGAAGAATTAACTGAGATTGAAGAAAATATTTACTTATGGCAAGGTGATATTACTACATTGGAAGTAGATGCTATAGTCAATGCGGCAAACAAAGCTTTATTAGGATGTTTAATTCCGCTACATAGATGTATCGACAATGCTATACACTCGCAAGCAGGATTACAACTCAGAAAAGAATGCGATGAAATAATAAAAGAGCAAGGAAGTTTTGAGAAAACGGGACAAGCGAAGATAACAGCGGGATATAACCTACCGGCTAAACATGTTATTCATACTGTTGGGCCGATAATATATCGTGTTGTTGAAGATGACGATAAGGAACTTCTCGCATCATGTTATAGAAATTCTTTAAAATTAGCTTTAGAGAATAATCTTAAGAGCATTGCTTTTTGTTGTATAAGTACGGGAGAATTTAGATTCCCGAATGATCTTGCAGCTGAAATAGCGGTAGTTGAAGTTAGGAAATTCTTTATAGAAAACCCTAATGTTAATTTAAAAGTAGTATTCAATGTATTTAAAGATTTAGATAAAAAATTTTATGAAAACATATTAGGTTAAGGGATAATAAAAAGAAGATTATAGGATTGTAATTCATCAAATTGATGTTGCTGTTCTATAATCTTCTTTTGTTTGTTTTATAATAAAAGAATGTTTAATTATTTCTACGTTTAAATATTGAAAGGCCAATAATTGATAAAATTATAGTTCCAATAGTAGCCACAGTTGAGCTTGATTCTATACCAGTATTTGGTAGAATTTTTTTATTGTCTGGTGACTTGTTTTCTTTTGGATTTAGTTTAGTTGGGTTAGTAGGTTTATCTAATTTTGGTTTTTCTGGAGTAGATTCTTTGGGAGCCTCTGGAGTGTTTGGTTTTTCCGGAGTTGGCTCCTTAGGAATCTCAGGAGTGTTTGGTTTTTCCGGAGTAGATTCTTTAGGGATGTCAGGAGTATTAGGAACCTCTAATTTTGGTTTGTCCAATACTGGAGGATCAATAGGATTGACTCCACCATTAAATTCAGGCTTTTCTAATACTGGAGGATCTATAAGTTTGTATCCAAACTCAAACTCTGGTTTTTCCAATACCGGAGGATCAATAGGCTTAGCACCACCATTGTATTCTGGTACATCATTAACTGGAGAGTCTTTTGGAACCTCGTGTACAGGTGCGCCGTAGAATCTAACATATTGATAAATTCTGTTAATTACAGTCCCAGCTGCTCCTTGTTTGTAGTTGATGACCCTAACAATTTCTTTAGAATACCCCTTTTCTTTGTTAACTAAAGGTACGTCGGGACTCTTCATTCTTACTGCTGTAATTCCATCTTTATCAGTGAATTTTTCAGCAAATGGGAACTGTTCGATGAAACTTTTGTTTATAGTTTCGCTCGTAGTTCCTGTAGTGTTATCTGCTGCCTCTACTACAGTAAGAGAGTTAAGGCCAAAACCTAATGCAATTGCCAATGTGCATTTTGTAAAATTATTTATCTTCATAAAACCACCTCTATCTATATAATTGTAACTTTAAAATAGTTTAACAATCTAGAAGCGAACGTTTTCACTCCTATCTTTAATTATATCACTGTAAAAATTTGAATTCAAGAAATTGGCTATACTACTTATATAAATAGTGAAATATGTTAGATAAAACTTACTAGTACGTGTCTTTTTTTATGTATAAAAAATATGATATAATAGTAAGCGTAATAGATATTGTAAAAGTAGTGAAGGAAGGGAATAATTAAAATAAACTAACTAGAATTAGATAGTTAGTCGAAAGGTTATTAAGAAATAAGACATGAATAGAATAAGAAAAAAGTATAATAGAATAGGTAATAGTCCCCAAAATTTATCCAAATTTTGGGGATATTTATTATGAAATTAACAGATGAAAATAAGATAGAAATGTATAGACTTAAGAAAGAAGGGTACTCAAACAAAGAACTATCTAAAAAGTTTAAAATAAATCTTAGTAATGTGAACTACATAATTAGATTAGCTGATTTACATGGTGAGCTAATACTGATTAAAGAGAAAAATACATATTATCCACCACGATTAAAACTAGATATAATCAATGAAGTGTTAATATTTGGAAATTCTATACACGCTACTTCATTAAAGTACGCATTACCAAATCATGGTTTACTATGTAATTGGATTTTAAAGTTTAAAGAAAACGGGTATACTATACTAGAGAAACCGAAAGGAAGACCTAGTAAGATGAAGAAAAATAATAAAAATATTGAAAATAAAGAATTATCAAAAGTTGAACAATTAGAGAAGGAACTTGAGTACTTACGTGTAGAAAATGCAGTTTTAAAAAAGTTGAGGGAGATAAGGTTAAAACAATCTCAAACGAAGAGAAAACAAAAATAGTAGAAGAATTAAAGAAAACATATAAATTAAATATACCATTAGAAATTTTAGGCTTATCTCATTCATCATATTTTAAAAAATTCTTGACTAAATAGTTTGAAAAATTTAAAATAACTGTAAGGAATGAAAGTCACTAAAAGTAATAAAATTTACTGACTTTAAAGTTTAAAACACTAAACAAAAATAACTTAATATTTTGTCCAATTTTTTGGGTGCAGGACCCACTCATTATGAGTAAAGATGCTTCTTACTATATATAAATAAAAGAGGAGTGAGAATTATTATCTATTTTGTATATTTTAGTTTAGGAGATTTGTAATTCTTTTAATTAATTTTTAATAAATGGGAGTATAGTTATAATATCAATTTACATAAGGGTGTAATATAATAATTTAAAGATAATGGAGGATTTTCCAATGAAAAGACATAGCATTTTAAATGATCCGTTCCTTAATAAAGGAACTGCCTTTACACAGGAGGAGCGAAAGGAACTAGACCTTATTGGGTTATTGCCCCCTTATATTCAAACTATTGAAGAACAAGTGGCACAAACCTATGCGCAAATGCAAACAAAAGTAAACGATTTAGAAAAACGTCTATTTTTGATGGAGATTTTTAATACAAATCGCACGCTTTTCTATTATTTATTTTCTCAACACTTAGAAGAGTTCAATCCAATTGTGTATGACCCAACAATTGCAGATACTATCGAGGGTTATAGCGATCTTTTTGTTGAGCCACAATATGCAGGATATCTAGATATTAATCATCCTGAAAATATAGAAGAAACCCTTAAAAATGCAGCAGATAACCGTGATATACGTCTAATAGTAGTTACTGATGCAGAAGGTATATTGGGGATAGGAGATTGGGGTGTTAATGGAGTAGATATTTCTGTAGGTAAACTTATGGTCTACACAGGAGCGGCAGGAATTGATCCTTCTATGGTTCTTCCGTTAGTTATTGATGCAGGAACAAATCGTGAGGAATTACGTAATAATCCGAATTATCTAGGTAATCGTCATGAACGTGTACGAGGAGAGCGATATTATGAGTTTATTGACCAATTCGTCCAAACTGCTGAACGTTTATTCCCTAAACTTTATTTACATTGGGAAGACTTTGGACGAATGAATGCGGCGAATATACTGGAAAAATATCGAAAAAACATCCCAACATTTAATGATGATATTCAAGGGACAGGTATCGTAACTCTAGGAGGTATTTTTGGAGCTATGGATATTACAGGTGAAAAATTAGTTGACCAAGTATATCTTTGTTATGGTGGGGGAACCGCAGGTGCAGGAATTGCATCACGTGTGCTATGTGAGATGGTAAGTCAAGGGTTATCTGAAGAAGAAGCATATGAACGTTTCTTTATGGTAGATAAACAAGGGCTTCTCTTCGATGATATGGATGATTTAACTCCTGAACAAAAACCGTTTGCTAAAAACCGTGCTAATTTTCCAAATGCTGATAAATTAACAGATTTATTAGAAGTTGTTAAAACTGTTAAACCAACTATTCTAGTAGGAACTTCGACACAGCCGAATACTTTTACTAAGGAGGTAGTCGAAGCTATGTGTCAAAATACTGAGCGTCCATGTATATTTCCGTTATCAAATCCTACTAAATTAGCAGAAGCATCAGCAGAAGATTTGATTGTTTGGTCTGATGGTAAAGCGTTTGTAGCAACAGGTATTCCTTCTGATAATGTTATGTATAAAGGTGTAGAGTACATTATTGGTCAAGCTAACAATGCCCTTATATATCCAGGGTTAGGGCTTGGAGTGTTGGCATCAGAAGCTAGCCTTTTAACAGATGAAATGATTGGTGCAGCGGCACACTCATTAAGTGGAATTACAGATATTACTAAACCTGGAGCTCCAGTGTTGCCTCCGTTCAAATATGTTGCAGATGTTTCTATTAAAGTAGCAGAAGCGGTCGCTAAAAAAGCACAAGAACAAGGATTGGCTCGTGCTCAAGAAAAAGATATGGCGAAAGCGGTTCGAGATTTTAAATGGATTCCAAAGTATAAATAATTAAAAAGAAGTATCTTAACTCATTATGAGTAAAGATACTTCTTTTTAAAATATAGATTTGTAAAATTCTCCCCAGTCATGCATACTCTTAATAATGGGGTCTAGAGTTTTCCCTAAATCTGTAAATCTGTATTCGACGCGAGGTGGCACTTCTGGGGGCACTTCTCTTTCTATAATTCCTTTCTCCTCTAACGAGTAAAGGTTAGCAGTTAATACTTTTTGGCTGACTCAATTAAGTGATTTTTTTTATTTTCCAAAACGTTTAGTACTGGTAAATAAATCTCTTAAAATTAGTATCGTCCATCCGCAAAAATCTGTGTAGCTCTTACTGCGCGTTTCCAACCTTTATATAGTTTTTCTCGTTCTTCTTTTTCCATAGTAGGAATGAATAGTTTCCCTGCTGTATTTAGGTTTTTTAGTTCATCTAAGTTTTTCCAGTAACCAGTAGCAAGACCTGCTAAAAATGCAGCACCTAATGCCGTTGTTTCGAGATTTTCTGCACGAGCTACCTTAACACCTAGTATATTAGCTTGGAATTCTAACAAGTAATCGTTGTTAGCAGCTCCTCCATCAACTTTAAGAAGGGGTATTTCTACATTCGCATCAATTTTCATAGTATCGATAATATCGCGTACTTGATAAGCGATAGATTGTAACGTAGCTTTAACTAGATCTTCTTTTGAAGTAGCACGTGTTAGACCAAAAATAGTTCCACGAGCATTTGGATTCCAATAAGGAGCGCCTAATCCTGTGAAAGCTGGCACTAGGTATACTTCGTTGTTATTTTTAGAATTGTATGCTAATGATTCTGTTTCAGATGATTTTTTAATTAAACGTAAACCATCTCGTAGCCATTGAATAGCACTTCCTGCAATAAAAATAGATCCTTCTAAAGCGTAATAAACTTTACCATTTATTCCAAAACCAATAGTTGTTAGCAGGTTATTTTTAGAAAGTTCCATATTTTCTCCAGTATTCATAATAATGAATGATCCTGTACCGTATGTATTTTTTATCATTCCTTTATCAAAGGCAAGTTGTCCGAAAAGAGCAGCTTGTTGGTCTCCGGCAAGCCCGCTAATCGTAACTTCCCCACCGTAGAAATGATAGTCTATGGTTTTTCCGTATACTTCTGAGTTAGATTTTACTTCAGGTAATAGAGATTCGGGTATATTAAGAATTTCTAAAATTTCTTTATCCCAAGTTAAATCTTTGATATTAAATAACATCGTTCTAGCTGCGTTTGTATAGTCGGTAACGTGAGTTTTCCCACCTGTAAGTTTCCAAACTAGCCATGTATCGATAGTTCCAAACAGTAGTTCGCCATTTTCAGCTCGTTGTTGAGCTCCAGGAACATTATCTAAAATCCAACGTATCTTAGTAGCTGAGAAATATGCATCAACTACTAATCCAGTCTTTTGATGTATCATGTCTTTATAACCATCGTTAACAAGCTTACTTGCTATATCAGCACTTTGTCTACTTTGCCAAACAATTGCATTATAAATAGGTAACCCAGTATTTTTATCCCAAATTACAGTTGTTTCGCGTTGATTTGTAATACCGATACTGTCAATTTGATTCGGTTTTATTCCACTTTCGATAAATACTTCTGCGATTACTGATTGAACAGAGTTCCAAATTGCATTAGCATCATGTTCAACCCATCCAGATTGAGGGAAAATCTGAGGAAACTCTTTTTGACTACTCGCTATTATTTCTGCTTTCTTATTAAAAATTATCGCTCTAGAACTAGTAGTACCTTGATCTATTGCCATTATGTATTTTTTCATACTCCACCTCGAAATAGTTATGTCACTAATATTATATCATTTTCTAATAATGTTTAAAAGCTGAAGACAATGTATAATTGTATATTGAAAGTGGGGGATAGAACAAAGAGAATAGATTATTATATAGCGTATTATTAGCGTTTTTCGTATTTTTCTTATAAAATAGAGAATGATAGTTTTTAAAATAATTTATTATAAAATAAAGGAGAAATACAATGAATAGTTTACACAAATCTTTAACAGCATTATTAGAGAAATTAGAGGAAAATGGTGTTTTACAAAAAGAAAAATTTAACACAGTAGCGCTTAAAACAGAGGAGCTTGCAAAACATATTCGCGATCGTTTCGCAAAAGAATATGCCGATTTAGAAATTCGTAGACTTTTAGAAAAAGTTCATTATGCGAATACTTATGAGGATAAAGTACTAAAAGAAACAGCATTTTTAGTCGATGAAATTAGTGAGTATATGTTCAAACTTGAAGTTGCTAATCGTGATTTTGTAGTTGGGTACTTCAATACATTAATTATTAATCCTGCAATAGAGGCAACAGAATACAATTTCGTATTAATGGAAGTAGAAAGTTTAATCGAAAACAGCTTCTTAGAGTTACCTGAAGAAGAGGAATAATAATGAAAATTTTAATACCGACAGCTAAAGAACTAAACAAAAAAGCAACGCCGCAAGAAGCGTTAGAACTTAGTGAAAAAAGTAATGAAATAGTTGCTGAATTTGCTAAGTTTAGTGCACAAGATTTAGCTAAAGTTTATAAAATTAAAGAAGATAAGGCGATGGAAGAATTCTCTCGCTGGCAAGATATAAAAAACAACACAGCAAAAAGTTATAAAGCATTAGACTTATTCAATGGACTAATGTATAGAAATATAAATCGAGATAATTTTGATGAAGCAGATAAAGAGTATATAGAGAAAAATGTATTTATTACAACGTCGTTATATGGTATAATTGGTGCTTATGATTTGATCCAAGAACATAGACTAGATTTTTTACAAAATGTAAAAATCTCAGGAGAGTCTTTAAAGAATTTCTGGCGAGCTAGTTATGATGAAAGTATTAAAGGTGAAGAGTTTGTTGTTTCATTATTATCTAGTGAATTTGAAGAAGTATTTTCAAAAAATCAAAAAGAGAAATTTATTAAAATCAGCTTTATGGAAGAAAAAGAAGGAAAATTAAAAGTACACTCTACGATTTCTAAAAAAGCAAGAGGTAAATTTTTAACAGAACTTGTAAAAAACAAAGTTTCATCAGTAGAAGAGATGAAAAAAATAAAGTTCGATGGATTTGAATTTAGTAAAGAACATTCAGAAGAAAAAGTATTAGCTTTCATAGCTAAGAGATAGGATAAATAAGGAAGAGTATACTATGAAAGGAAAAAATAAAGAGGATAGAGGAAGATGAAATTAGAAACTAAAACCAGTAAGTTATATTACGGCTTTCCAGTAATATTAATAGGATATAAAGATAAAAAATGGAGATACAATGTGACAGCTTGTAGTTCATCATATTCTTTAGGTGATATGATTACAGTTGGACTTTCGACAGATAGTAATGCGGTCGATAACATTAAAGAATATGGAGAATTTACTGTTAACGTACCGTGTCAACAAATACTTAGCAAGGTTGAGATTGCAGGTTTCCATTCAGGTCAGAATAAAATTGGAATGGCGGATATGACGTATGATCCAGCAAAATACATTGATGCACCGGTAATGGATGAATGTATTTTGTCACTTGAATGTAAAGTAGAAAATATTTCAGAATATGGAAAGTATACGAATTTTGTAGCTTCTATAAAACGTAGAGTAGTCTGTGAGAATCTTTTAGACGAAGAAGGAAATATGAAATATACACAGTTTAACCCAATTTACTTTATGGGTGATGATAACAAACGAGTATATCGATATTTTAATGAACAAAGTAAAAATTATGGAGAAAATATGGGATGTTCTTCAGAAGAAGATGAGTATAATCCACTTTGCGGATAATATCGATTAAACAGAACTAGAAATATTGAGGAAAGGAGGATATTAGTATGTATTACAATTTGCAGGTGCATAGTGCGTATGATCTTTTGAACAGTACTATAAAGTATGAAAGTATGTTTTTAAAATTAGCAAGAGATAATCAAAGAGCTGTTGTTATCGTTGATCCGAATATGTACGGAGCGATAAAAGCTCATAAAGAATCTAAGAAAGCTGGAATTAACCTTATTCAAGGATTAGAAGTAAGCTTAGGATACGGGATTGGTTTTCTAAAATTCAACATACTGTGTAAATCTGAGAAGATGTTCTATAAATTATTAGAGATTTCGACTAAGTTTATGAATGGAGAAGAGTGGACTATAGAAGATTTTTCTAGCGAGATGAAAGAATATAGCGAAGACTTTGTTTTAATAGTTGTTGATGAACTTAGAGACAGTATGGAATTTTCATACTTAAACAATCTTTTTAGCAATTATGATTTTTACTTCGGTTTTAATGAAAGTTTTCAAGTAAGCCCGTATAGTTTTTATGAAAATGTTGTTTATACGAAGCCTAGTTATTATCTTAATAAAGAGAACTATCAGCAAGTCATTGTTAGTCGTGCTATTCGCGATAATAAAAAATTAAATATACAAGAACTGACAACTATTTCAGGAGATGAATTCGTAAGAGAACAGAAGGATTTTGAAGAAATATTAGCACCCGGTGATGAAGAATTACATTTGATTTTTAAGAAGTCATTTGTAAATCAGCAAAATATTGTTGATAAATGTCAATATGAGCTGAACTTTTCGGGCTATCATCTTCCTAAGTATGTTTATGGAGAAAAAGAAGACATATATTCTAAGTTTTCTTCTAAAGAGTACCTGCATTACTTGGTTCAAAAAGGTGTAAAAGAAAAGCTAGTTGGCAAAGATTTATATCCTTATAAAAAACGCTATAGTTATGAGCTTAAGATTATTGATGAGATGGGGTTTAACGATTATTTCTTAATTGTTTATGATTTTGTGAAATATGCGAAAGATAATGGAATCCTAGTAGGAGCAGGACGTGGTAGTGCTGCGGGAAGTTTAGTCTGTTATTTACTAGATATAACAGAAGCGGATCCATTAGAATACAGTCTTCTATTCGAAAGATTTTTAAACAAAGAGCGTATATCTATGCCTGATATTGATATTGACTTCCAAGATACTAGACGTGATGAAGTTATAAAATATGTAGAAGAGAAGTACGGTCAGGATAAGGTTGCACAAATTATTACTTTTACTACATTTCAATCGAAGAGTGCTGCAAGAGAATCGGCGAGAATATTGCAGTTTGATGAACAGACTTTAAAATTTATTAGTAGTAATATTAGTTCGACAAGAACATTGAAAGAATGTTACGAAATATCAGAAGAGTTAAGGGTGTTTATTAATCAGAGTAATATTAATAAACGTTGGTTTAGTATAGCGCTGAGTTTAGAGAACTTACCGAAGAATCCATCGGTGCATGCAGCTGGGATAGTAATAAGTGATGATAAACCTTTGGTCAACTATGCACCACTTGCTGAATCAAATATGACGAAGTATTTAACACAATGGACGATGGATGATGTTGAGAGTGTTGGTTTATTAAAAATAGATTTTTTAGGTATTAGATATCTTACGATGGTATCGAGTATTGTTGAAGAGATAAAAAAAGAAAATCCGACATTTGATATAACGAAGATAAATTACCAAGATCCTAAAGTGTATGAATTATTTGCTAAAGGTAAAACAGAAGGTATCTTCCAATTTGAATCTAGTGGGATGAAAGAGAAATTAAATCTTTTGAAACCTACGGAGTTTAATGATATTGTTGCGATGAATGCTCTTTATAGACCGGGGCCAATGGCTCAGATAGAAGTCTATGTGCGAAGAAAAAATAAAGAAGAGCAAGTGGTATATCCGCATCCTCATTTAGAGAAAATATTAAAAGATACTTACGGGGTAATAGTCTATCAAGAACAGATTATGCTGATTGCGGTGAATTTCGCTCATATGAGTTTGAATGAAGCGGATAATATGAGAAGAGCTGTAAGTAAAAAGAAAAAAGAAGACTTAGAGTACTATGGACGTATCTTCGTAGAGAAGAGTGTTGCTGCAGGATATGATCTGCAAGTTGCCAAGAAACTTTTTGATCTTATTGTAACTTTTGCGAATTATGGTTTTAATAAGAGTCACGCGGTTGTATACAGTATGCTTGCGTATCGCTTGGCATATTTAAAAGTTTATTATACTAAGTATTTTATGACGGCTTTATTAAACAACGTAATTAGTAGTGAGAAAAAAATTAACGAGTATAAGCAAGAACTTAATAACCTAGGAATAAATCTGGTAAAACCTGATGTGAATCGAAGTTTATCAAATTTTAGTGTTTATAAAAATGATATTGTATTTGCTCTAACTGCGATTAAGAATGTTGGATATAGAAGTGGGTATGAAATAGTACAAGATAGAATAAATTTTGGACGCTACTTAGATATAGATGATTTCTTAAAACGTATGAATAAAAAAGTAGACTATCAAGCGGCGGTTTCTTTAGTTAAGGCGGGAGCAATGGACACTTTTGGATATAATCGTGCTACGTTAATGAAGAAAGTGGAGGATTATTATTCAGATAATAGGCAGTATATAAATAATGTTCGAGTTGCCTTATCCGCTGAAAGTGGATTAACACTGAAAGTCGAAGAGGTAGAAGATTATTCTATTACTGAAAGAATCCAAATGGAAAAAGAAGTGACGGGTACGTACTTTTTAAAACATCCCGTTCAAGTTGAAAAAGAGAAATATTCTTATCTGCCATTACAGTATATAGGAGCTGAACTTAGTGATAGTTATGTTGAAATAATTACAAGAAAAGAAATTAAGACTAAAAACGGTGATTATATGGCATTTTTAACTGTAAATGATGGGAAGAATGATTATGATGTTACTGTGTTCCCAAGTGTTTATAAGTACGCTAATGTATTTATAAAAGTAGGGAGTTTTGCGGTAATGACATTGAAAAAACAGATTCGAAATGGAAGAGAACAATATATCTTAGAAAAAATTGCAAGTCTTAGAAATTATAGAGAGTACTGCCTTAGTAATATAAAAATTATCTATACGATAGTTGATGAAGAAATACTTAAATTTTTAAATGAGTATAAGTCGGAGGTAGGTAAAGTCAAGGTTGTAGCTTTGCTGAACAATGATACTAACAGAGGTAAAACGATATCAATAGAAAACGAACAGGAATTTGTTCATAAATTTTTTGAAAATTTCCCAGGAAAACGTATCAAAATAGCATACTCTTAAAAAAACAAAAAAAATCGAACAAAAATTAAACAAAATTATGTTTTTACTAGAAAAAATAACAAAAATATGATATTGTTGATAAGTAAATTAAAAAATAATTAATAACAAATACGAGGAAGGTAAGACTACATGAAAAAAATAGCAGTTTTAACAAGTGGTGGGGATGCACCAGGAATGAACGCAGCTGTGCGTGCCGTTGTAAGAACAGCAATCTATAATGGATTAGAAGTTTATGGAGTATATCAAGGATACAAAGGATTAGTAGAAAACAACATTAAAAAACTTGAAGTTGGAGATGTTGGTAACATCATTAACCGTGGAGGAACAATGCTTTATTCAGCTCGTCTTCCAGAATTCGCTAACCCAGAAGTTAGAAAAGGTGCTATTAAGAACTTAGAAGCATTAGGAATTGATGGACTAGTAGTAATCGGTGGAGATGGTTCATATCGTGGAGCTATGGCTTTAAGTAACGAAATGAATATCCAAACTATCGGAGTTCCAGGAACAATCGATAACGATATTTGTTGTACAGATTACACTATCGGATTTGATACTGCGCTTAACACAATCGTTGACGCTATTGACAAAGTTCGTGATACAGCATCAAGTCACGAGCGTGCATTCATTATCGAGGTAATGGGGCGTAATGCAGGGGATTTAGCATTATTCGCTGGTATTGCTGGAGGAAGTGAAAGTCTTCTAATTCCAGAGAAAAAAGAAGATATCGAAGAAGTTGTTGCACGTATTAAAGCTGGTGAAGATCGTGGTAAAAAACACTCAATCATCGTACTTGCTGAAGGTGTAATGGGTGGACAAGAACTAGCTGCAAAACTTAAAGAACTTACAGGAGAAGAAGTAAGAGCAACTATTTTAGGACACATCCAACGTGGTGGTACTCCAACAGCTCAAGACAGAGTATTAGCATCTCGTCTAGGTAACTATGCTGTTCAACTATTATTAGCTGGAGAATCAGGACGTGCAGTAGGTATTCAAAACAACAAACTTGTAAGTACTCGTTTTGAAGACGTATTTAGTGATGTTCATAATGTGGATCTTTCTATCTACGAGGTTTCTAAACAACTTTCAATTTAGTTTAAAAAACGTTTTCTTTAGATAAAAATAGTATTTTTCAAGAAAATATTTGAAAACATAATGAAAATGAGTTAAAATATTAAAAGATAAAAAATTAAGAGGTATATTTATGATACAGAAAAAAACAAAAATAATTTGTACAATTGGGCCTAAGTCTGAAGATAAAGCAAAACTTACTGAAATGGTAGAATTAGGGATGAACGTATGTCGTCTTAACTTCTCACACGGTGACTACTCAGAACACGGAGCAAGAATTCAAACAATTAAAGAAGTAAGAGAAGCTACAGGAACTAACTTAGCTATCCTTTTAGATACTAAAGGACCTGAAATCAGAACTAACAACATGGAAAATGATGCAATCATGTTAGAAACTGGAAAAGACGTTATTGTTTCTATGACAGAAGTTCTAGGAACTCCAGAAAAATTCTCAATCACATACGGAGAATTAGTACACGACGTTAAAGCTGGAGACACTATCTTACTTGACGACGGATTAATCGGATTAACTGTAAACAGCGTAGATGCTGAAGCAGGATTAATCTACACTACAGTACAAAACGGTGGAGTACTTAAAAACAAAAAAGGAGTTAACGTTCCAGGTGTATCTACAAAATTACCAGGTATTACTCCAAAAGATGAAGAAGATATCCGTTTCGGATGTAAAAATGATATTGACTTCGTTGCTGCTTCATTCGTTCGTACTAAAGAAAACGTACTAGAAGTTAGACGTATTCTTAAAGAAGAAGGATGTGAACACGTTCAAATCATCCCTAAAATCGAATGTCAAGAAGCTATCGATAACATCGATGAAATCATCGAAGTATCAGACGGTATCATGATCGCTCGTGGTGACCTTGGGGTTGAAGTACCAGCAGAAGAAGTACCAATTATGCAAAAAGACATCATTGCTAAATGTAATGCAGCTGGTAAATTCGTAATCACAGCTACTCAAATGTTAGACTCAATGCAAAAAAACCCACGTCCAACACGTGCCGAAGTATCTGACGTAGCTAACGCAATCTATGACGGAACTGATGCAATCATGTTATCAGGAGAATCTGCAGCAGGTGCTTACCCAATCGAATCAGTTCGTACAATGGCTACAATCGCTAAACGTACTGAAGAAATGCAAGATTACTCTCGTATCTTAAAAGATCGTTCTAAAAAAATCGTTTCTAAAGATATTACAAACGCAATTGGAGTATCTGTAGGATACACAGCTCTAAACTTAGACTTACACACAATCGTAACTTACACTGAGTCAGGACAAACAGCTAGATTAATTTCTAAATACCGTCCAAACGCAGCTATCTTAGCTGTAACTCCAAGTGAAAAAGTTGCACGTGGATTAAGCTTAGTATGGGGAGTAGATGCTCAAATTTCTGAACAAGTTAAATCAACTGACGAAATGTTAGATACAGCTAAAAATATCGCAGAAACTTCAGGATACGCTAAAAAAGGTGATGCTATCGTAATCACTGGAGGTATCCCAGTAAACACTTCAAGAAGTAACGTTGGATCAACAAACTTCTTAAAAGTTTCAGTAATCGACTAATATTAAATATGAAATTAGAAGAAGTAGGATTAAGTCCTACTTCTTCTTTTTTCGTTATACAATAAACTTAGATAATTAGAATGCGATATTTAATAAATAATACGTTATAAACAAAAAGTGGCCCGTAATGGACCGCTTTTCGTTATATGAACACAAAATAAGAATTTAGGGTAAATTGTTATTTTGTAGTAATCGGAATTGCTTCCGATATTAAATTAAAAGTTTATTGTTAAATAAATTTAACAATCGAAAGGAAATTATGACTATAACAAGTATAGCCGTAAAAATGGAAGAATAATATACTTCCACAGTTTTAAGAACAATCTAGACGATTGTATGAGGTGTACAGATATATCCTCTTCTATCTATTAACTCATATAATGCTTATCATATGCTATTAAGAAATTTTTCAAAATTTATGTTTAAGATGATATGGATTTTTTGAAGAACTTCTGAAACGATATTTTAGTAATAATTAATATCAAAATGCAACAAATAGTATAATCGAAAAAAATATAAATAATATTAATTATACTAAGATATTTTAACGATAAAATTATCCTACTAACTGTTTACATCTTTATTGTAACAAAATGAGTGTGGTTGTCAAATAAAATAAGGTTTTATAAAAATTTTTTAATATAATATTTTTATATATTTAATCCTGTATATACAATATTAAACGCTGTTAAACAAAGAATTAGTAAAAATATTTAGGTTATGCAAACTTACAGATAATATCATTTAGAAAGTTGAAAAAATATAAAAAGGAATAACCGATAAATATTATCAAGTATATTCCTCTTTATAAAATAAGTCAGAATCAATGAATATAATATAATTAACTATTTGTTGACAATATTAGGAGAATCTCCAGTAGTAATCACTTCGACAGCAGCATTTAATGCACCTTCTACAAGATTTTTAACTGCTGTTTCTGTGTAGAATGCAGTATGTGGAGTATAGATGATATCGTCTCTATCTATTAATTGTTGCATTAATGAATCATCGAATTCTTTATTTGAGAAATCTTTAGGAACATAATTTCCTTCGTTTTCATATACATCAAGGCTAGCCCCTAATAGTTTTCCGCTATCTAGAGCACGAATAACAGCCTTAGTATCTACAAGAACCCCACGAGCAGCGTTAGCGAAGATAGATCCATCTTTCATTTTACTGAAGAAATCATCATTTACCATATGAGTATATTCTTTTGTTGCAGGTACGTGAATAGTCACAACATCAGATTGAGCCAGTAATTCATCGATACTGTCAACATACTCTAACACTTCACGAGCTGCATCAGAAGGATATAAATCGTAACCGATAACTTTGCAACCTAATCCCTTAAATAGAGTTGCAGCTTGGCGTCCAATGTTCCCTGTTCCTAGGACACCAACAGTAAGTGTTTTTAGTTCTCGAGAAATTATATTTTTATTCCATGTAAAATCATGCTTTTCAACATTGTTAAGTATTTTTTTAATATTTCTACTTATATATAAAACAGTAGTTACAACATGTTCTGCGATTGCGTTAGGAGAGTAACGAGGAACGTTAGTCATGCTAATCCCTAATTCACGCATATATTTTATATCATAAATATCGAATCCAGCCATTCTGTTTGCTATAACTTTAACACCTTGCTCTTTTGCATAATCATAAACTTCTTTAGCAAAAGGTCTATTTTGGAACATTACTGCTCCTTGTTTCCCCTCTAATAAGTGTTTTGTTTCTGCCTGAAGTTCTCCTTCGTGAAGATCAACCTCTACTTCTGGATGTTCTTTTAACCATGCGTCAACAAATGGTCTTTCATCTTCTCTCAAGTTAAATAGTGCTAATTTCATAATAAAATCTCCTTTTAATTTTTTTATATTCTGGATGAATAGTAGATTAAAATAACGTATTAAATTATCATTTTTTGGTATCTAGTATTCATCCAAAATACAATATATAAAGATAGTATAACAGATTTTAGATAACGCTTACAATTATTATTTTAAAGAGAAAAGAAAAGTTTGTCAACAGTGATAAATATATAGTACAGAGAATATATTCCATAAAAATAATACGCTTTCAAAGTTGTTATTGTAATATTTAGTTGAAAAAATCTTGTGAAAACGTGTTTGATATAGAATGTAATTGCATAATTGACAATAATTGAAATATTATTAAAATAAATATAATCTTATTATTTTAAAATATAATCATAAAAATATTGTAATTTATAGTACAGTTAATAGAGTGTGTTAAACAAACTATAATAACTATTTAGAAAAATTTCTAAATAGTTATTGACTTAAAAAAATAATAGAGTTATAATCTATTTAGAAAGATATCTAAATAGAATTGCAGTTCGTTATATAAAGGAGTGATATACATGGGATGAGCGAAACTTTAAAGGCGATATCTGATCCGGTAAGAAGAAATATATTAGAAATGTTGAAAGAAGAGAAGAAAAGTGCAGGAGAGTTAGCTTCAGAATTTAATCTATCTGGGGCGACTGTATCGTATCATTTAACTCAATTAAAAAAAGCAGGTTTGATATTAGAATCTAGACATAAAAATTTTATATACTATGAATTAAATGCCAGTGTATTCGAAGAAGTGCTTGTCTGGATCTATGGTTTAGGAGGAAAAAACGATGAGAGTAGATAAAAAAAGTTTGTTTTTAAGTGTCGCTATTTGTTTATTGCCGATATTAATAGGAGTTTATTATTATGATGTGCTACCTGAACAGATAGCTGTACATTTCAATTTTAATGGAGAGCCTAATAATTTTGTGAGTAAGACTCGTGCAATTATTGAGATGCCTGTATTTTTTACGGTAGTAGAGATTATAATTTCACTAGTAGTGGATTTTGATAAAACTCCTAAAAAGGGTGCGTTAATTATTAAGGGAATTGTACCTTTGATAAGTGTTCTAGTTCAAGGTGGATTAATAGCATATGCTTTAGATAATAATTTTAATGTTACACAATTAACAGCGTTTGTTATAGGTATAGTGTTTATTATTCTTGGTAATTACCTACCAAAAAAAGAATTTTGGGGAAAATACAATTTTAATCTTTTTGGTTTAGAAAAAGGTGTAAATGAGCAAAAAGTGATTAGAGCCTATGCATTGCTTATGACCTTTAGTGGAGTTGCTATATTTATTAGTGGATTCTTTAGTTCAACAGTAGCATTAGTTTTAATAGTTATTTCTGCAATTGCCTCTACGGTTTTACCTTTTTACTTGGTTAAAAAATATAAAGCGTAGTAATCGATTATAATAAGTAGCATACATGTATCCCTAGAAGAGAGTATTCTTTTAATGGGGATATATTGTATGCTATAATTACATACACGAGAAGCTTTGTGTAGTGAAAAGTTTAAGTTTGTCTAATAATAAATTAGGAGGACATAGAGTGTTAGAACTTAAAAATATAGTTAAGAAGTATAATACTGGTGGTAGTGAAGTAGAAGTACTAAAATCTGTAAATATTCATTTTAGAGAAAATGAATTTGTCTCGATTTTAGGAGCAAGTGGAAGTGGGAAAACGACACTATTGAACATCATAGGTGGTTTAGATAAATATACATCTGGTGATATGGCTCTTATGGGGCGTTCTACTAAAGAGTTTAAAGATAGAGATTGGGATAGTTATAGAAATGGGACTATAGGTTTTGTCTTTCAAAGTTATAATTTAATATCTCATTTAAGTGTTATTGAAAATGTAAAATTAGCTTTATCTATCTCAGGTCAGTCAAATGCAGAAAATGATGAGAAGGCGAAAAAAGTACTGGAAGATGTTGGGTTAGCTGATCATCTGTATAAAAAACCTAATCAACTTTCTGGTGGACAGATGCAAAGGGTAGCTATTGCTCGTGCATTAGTTACTGATCCAAAGATTATTCTTGCTGATGAGCCTACAGGAGCGTTAGACAGTAAGACTAGTGTTCAGATTATGGAACTTATTAAAGAAATAAGCAAGACGAAGTTAGTTATAATGGTAACGCACAATCCAGAAATAGCGAAAAAATATAGTGATAGAATAGTGCGAGTTAAAGATGGAGAAATTCAAGAAGATACAACTCCGTATGTAGCTGAAGAAGTTGCTGATAATGGTTTTACTTTGAAGAAAACTGCGATGGTATTTACTAGTGCGATTAAATCTAGTTTTAAAAACCTACTCACGAAGAAGTTCCGTACGTTTATGACGGTTGTTGCGAGCAGTATAGGAATTATTAGCATCGGTCTAGTATTAGCTATTTCATCGGGGATGGATAAGTATATCCAAACGATGCAAAACGAAAACTTATCATCTATGCCAATTATGATAAGTGCGAATCAAGTGAATTTTGGTTTAAGTGTTGATGATGATAACTCGGAAAAAGACTCTAATGGTTCTGAATTGGTGCCAAAGTCACGTCGTGATGTGCATAGAAATTTATACTCGGTTGATTCATTAGGGAATGGAGAAACATTTATAAATTATATTCAAAATAATGCGAAGGATTATTACTCTGCGATTGATTTTGCAGAAGGTTATAAATTACAAGCATTAACTAAAAATGCAAAAGGTGATGTAGTAGCTGTAAAACAAGAACAGACTTCATTAAATGATAGTATTTTTGGCGTATTACCAGAAGATAAGAACCTAATTATGAATCAATATGAAGTGGTGAAATCATCTAAAGAAAATTTTGAATATCCTAGCGATAATGAAGTTGTGTTATTTACTGCGAAGAATAACGAAATCGATAAAGCTACGATAAAAGCTCTAGGATTTGATGAAAATACAAAGGTTAAGTATGAAGATGTTATAGGAAAAGAGTTCAGTGTTGTAGAAAATAACAACTATTACAGAAAAATAGCCGATAGATTTGTTCCGCGTGATGTTGATGGTAAGATGTATGATTCAGGAACTAAGGTTAAAGTAGTAGCTATATTAAAAGCTAAAGATAGTTTTACTAGACCTCAGATGACGATTGGTTACACAAGAGCTTTACAAAAATCAATGATTGAAAAAGAAGTGAAGTCAGATATTGTAGTGGCTCAACAAAAAGACAAAACTAGAAATGTTATAACTAATCAGAAGATGGATAGCGATACAGCTGAACAACTGCTTGCTACATTAGGGGCAAAAACTGCACCGAGTGCAATTAATATTTATCCAAAGTCTTTTAATGATCGTGATAAAATAGCTGGGGTTATAAATGACTTTAACAAGAAAGTAGCAGAGAAATATGGTTCAGATAGCTCAGACTATCATAAATACAGCATTACGTATGCGGATTTAGCGAAGCAAATGACGACGATTATGTCACAGATGATTAATACAATATCATTGATTTTATCGGCGTTTGCGGGAATATCGTTAATTGTATCATCTATTATGATTGGGATACTAACGTATGTATCTGTGGTGGAAAGAACGAAGGAAATCGGAATTCTCCGTGCAATCGGTGCTCGTAAAAAAGATATTACAAGAATCTTTATCGCAGAAGCAGGGTTAATCGGATTTGTTTCCGGTGCTGTAGGTGTAGTGGTAACTATGCTTTTATCACTTCCAATAAGTGGAAGTATTGCTAAGGCGCTAAAAGTTGAAGCATTCACAGCGTCATTGAATGCTCAATCATCAATTGGATTAATAGCTCTTAGCTTAGTGCTAACACTTATCGCAAGTATTATTCCATCGAGAATAGCTGCGAAAAAAGATCCAGTAGAAGCATTGAGAACTGAATAATAAAAAATATGAGGAATAGTGGATTGTGTTATAATCAGAGGTTGCTGAAAAATGTAACGTTCGGAGGTTAAAACGAATCTAGTATTCCTTATTTTTATATTTTTACTAAGAAATTGGCTAATTTGATTCTTTTGTAAGATTGACACGTATCTTGGTTTGCAATATAATTTATATTATAGATATATTAAGTAGGAGTTTTTTATGATAATAGGTTCGTTTATAGTTTTTGTGATATTCCTTTTATTGTTCTTATCTGTTTTGTATTTTGACAGAAGGAACTTGTTTTTAGGGATATTTTTTATAGCGACAGGTTTAAGTTTTATTTTTTATGTAATGACTTTTATTACTAACCATGCACAAGACAATAGATTTTTATACAATTTAGGTGTAGTATTACTTGTTATGGCGGTGGTAATATTGACTTTGATTCCAATGGCGGTAGTCATTATGTTTTTATACAATTCGTTTATACTTATTAGAAGAGAAGGATTAAGAGTAGGTAACTTACTTAGTCTAGCTGTATTTTTCTTTCTGGTAGGTTATTTTACATATTGGCCTCGTGTTGCTACCTACACACGTGACAATATTCTGTTAAATACACTTTATGTTTATATCAGTTTGGTAGTTTTATATTTTTTATGTATTGCGATGTCTTATTTAGTATCTAGTGTTTTAAATTTTATTAATATCTTACCAAGAAAGATTGATTATGTAGTGGTCTTAGGTGCAGGACTGATTGGTGAAAGGGTAACGCCTCTTTTAGCTAGTAGAATTAGAAAAGGGATAAAAGTTTATAAAGCTAATCCTGGGAGTAAGCTAATCATGTCAGGTGGTCAAGGTCCTGATGAAGTAGTATCTGAAGCATTTGCGATGAAAAATTATGCTCTTGAGCAAGGTGTTGATGAAAAAGATATAATCTTAGAAGAAAAATCGACACGAACTGAAGAAAATATTATTTTTTCAAAGAAATTTATTCCAGCTGATAAAAGTTTTGCTGTGGTGACGAATTATTATCACGTTTATCGTGCGTTGGTTCAAGCAAGAACTTTAGGTTTTAGATGTATTGGCTATGGAGCGCCGACTAAGTTCTATTTCAGTCTCAATGCTTTCATTAGAGAATTTATAGGGTATCTATATTTCAAAAGAAGAATACACGCTATAGTCCTAGGTGTGCTGACATCCTTGTTTATAGCAGCTGTCCTAGTGGAAATATATTTTTGGGCTAATAATAGCTAGAATTTAAGAGGATCGACTTAACAAAATTAGTTTTGAAATTAGTTTTGTTAAGTCTTTTTCTATCTAATTGTTATATGTAATTTCGCAACTTACTCCCCTAATGATTTCTAAATATGATATAATTAATTGAAAAAATATTTGCGGAAGGATGTAGTGGTGTGAAAGATCATTCTTATTATATGGAGTTGGCATTAGAAGAAGCGCGGAGAGCTTACGCTAAAGGTGAAGTACCTATTGGAGCTGTGCTAGTTATTGATGATAAGGTTGTTGCGAAGGCTCATAATACTCGTGAAGAAAATCAACAGGCATTGAATCATGCAGAAATGTTAGTTATTAAAGAAGGTTGTGAAAAACAGGGTTTTTGGAGACTTGATAATAGTTATTTATATACTACTGTAGAGCCGTGTGTTATGTGTAGTGGAGCAATTGTTCAAGCTAGAGTTGAAAATGTTATTTATGGAGCGAGTGATCCTAAATATGGTTGCTGTGGTAGTTGCATTGACTTAGTGGGTGAGAATAAATTCAATCATCAAGCTAAGGTTATCTCTGGGGTGCACGAAGAAGAGTGTTCCATGCTAATGAAGAACTTTTTCAAAGAGTTAAGAGAGCGAAAGAAGAAATAAACATTCAATATATTTATAAATTTAAAAATTTTTAAATTATAAATATAAAATAATTAAAGATAATAATATATAAATATAATGACGATAAAAACAATTCAGAGGATTGTGTCGTCATTTTTTGTTTTAATATATAGTAATAAAATAAATAGTTACTTATTAAAAATAAACTTAAGAGGAAATCTAAAAAAGTCGAAAATTTCTAATTTTTTAACTGTTTTTCGCTATCATTATTAAAAAAAATTTGATACAATTATCATAGAAAGTATAGAGGAGTTTCAATGAAAATAGAAAATGTAATAAAAAAGTTTAATCAAGAGGAAATATACCTTTGTCCAAAGTGTTTATCAGAATCTCACATAGAGGGTATCAGTCTTGTTTGCAATGAAAATCATCGTTATGATTTTTCAAAAAAAGGCTATATTCATTTGATAAACAATTATAAACCAACGAAATACAGTGAAGACTTATTTAAAGCTCGTAGTGAAGTTTTTAGTAATAGTTTTTATGAAAATGTATTAAAGAATATTCAAAATTCAATTGAAAAGTATGCTAAAGATGTTGTATTGGATATTGGTTGCGGAGAAGGATATTATATTAAAAAGTTAAAAACAGTATTTCCTGAGAAATATTTTTATGGGCTAGATAATAGCAAGGATGCGATCGAGTTAGCTGTTAAAGAGGATAAATTGAATCCTTATATGGTGGCTAACTTAGCTAATCTTCCGTTTAAAGATGGAAGTGTCTCGTGCATTCTTAACATATTAACACCTGCTAATTATGAGGAGTTTTTCAGAGTATTAGGTGATGAAGGATATTTGATAAAAATTATTCCGAATACAAATTACCTAAGAGAGATTAGAGAGTTGATTGGTGGGAAGGAATACACAAATAGTGATACTGTAAAATTGATTGAAGAAAATTGCAAGATTGTGGATAGGATAACGGTGAGTGATACTTTCCAATTGACTAAGGAGCAAGCAGCGAGTTTTCTTAAGATGACACCTTTAACATTTTCTAAAGAAATTACAGATTCTGATATTAATCAATTAAGAGAAATTACGATAGATCTAGAACTTTTAGTTTGTAAGAAGTAGGTTAAGTTGTAACAGAAGGAAAATTATGAAGGAGGATAGAGTATGAATATTGAAAAATATGATCAAGTTGTTGAAGTGAAAAAATATGTAAAAAAACCATGGACAACAAGTTGTCTTGATTTTTCTATAAAAGATGAAAATACATATCTTATGAGAGAGGCTAGTATTCGTCAGACAAATTACTATTTATGTAAAAAAGACGATAGAGTATATCTAGTAGATAGTGATAACCATAAAGATGAAATAAGCTGGGTTAATCTAGATAAGTTTGTTGAAATAGAAGAAGGTGATGCAACCTATAGAAGGTATAGGGTATTAAAGTAAAATGACAATTGAATAAGACGCTGTTAGATGTAGTTTGCAAGTGTAGTACAGAAAAAAAGGAGAAACATTATGTACGTGGCATACGATAGTAAGGATGAAGTTTTTAATGCTTTGGATAGTGAAGTTGAAAAAAATAAAGAGTATCACTGTCCGATATGTGGGGGAAAAGTAATTTTCAAAAAGGGAGTGAAAATTCAATCGCATTTTGCTCATGCTAAGAATTGTTCATGTGAGTTTGAAACATACAAGAAAGAGAGTAGTGAGCATCTTGAAGCGAAGAAGGATCTTTATGAGCATTTTAGAAGAAAATATCGTAATGTGGAAGTCGAACATATTTTTAAAACTGGGGAGAATGACATTCAGATAGCCGATGTATTTATTAAAGATAATAGTATAGCTTTTGAGTATCAAAGATCGGTTATTCCATTTAATCTTATTAAAGCGAGAACGAGAGGATATATGAAAGCTGGATTGAAATTAATCTGGCTAATCGATACAAACAAATTTATAAAAGAATTGAAGAGTTACGATGGTATAAGTTATATTAGGTATGCGCCATTTGTGGATAATTTTTTAAATTATTATCAAGGAAAAGTATTCTTTTATGGTTGGGATAATATAAATAAGAAATTTGAATTTTATCAAATTTGGGCTCATAATTTGAAAAAACGAAATGCTGTTTGTATAAAAACTAGTTTGAGTATTGATGAGTTTGATGTACCACTTGATTTGAAACTACTGGATAAAGATTTAACGTCTAAGTTATATCCAGAAGATGTTGAAAACTATGTCTACGAGCAAATTAAATATGATAAAACTGTAAAAAATAAAGTATTGAGTATGTTTTATAACCAACATATAGAGTTAAATAATATACCTGAAATTATTGGTGTGAATATGTTGGAACAAGTTCTTATTAGAACTCCACTTGTTTATTGGCAAGGGTTGATGTATAGATTTTATAAAGAGGGTAAAAGTTACTCAGAACTTATAAGAATAATGAGTAATATTATAGAGTTTAAAGATAGTATTTATATTAACAATGTTCAGCAAGGGGAGATTTTCTTAAAAGTATTTAAAGCATACTATGCTTTACTGGTTGAGAATGAGAAGTAAGAGGATAAAACTATGGGGGAGTATAGTAGTAGTTTTACAGAAAAAGAAAAAAAGGTATTGTTTTCGTTAATAGCGATTGAGAGGATTACAACACTCAAGCTACATAAAGTTTTTATGGATTTAAATAGTATAGAGAAGATTCTCGAATTATCTATACCTGAGTTAGCTGTATATTTTGGAGATAATGCTGAAGAAATTTATACTAAGCTTCATAATAATATGGAGTTTGATTTCGAGAGTTATTTTGAGTTTTATAATGTAAAGTATATTTTTTGCGATGATATCTATTATCCGAAAGAATTATTTAGGATTTATGATTATCCATATGTTATATTTTACAGGGGGAATAAAGATTTGCTTCTATTTAGAAGAAAGATATCTATAGTAGGAAGCAGAAACAATACCGCATATTCAAATGATGCCTTGCAGAGTATAGTACCATATTTAACTATGAATAATTTTGTTATAGTTAGTGGTCTTGCGATTGGTGTCGATAGTCTTGCTCATGAGGGCGCTATAAAAAGTAAGGGGTACACCATCGGTGTAATAGCTCATGGGCACAATATAATTTATCCGGAAAAAAGTTATAAACTTTATAAGGAATTAGAACGAAACCATCTTATTATATCTGAGTATTTTCCAACTTCGCCTATAAGGAAATATAAATTTTTAGAACGAAATAGGATTGTCGCTGGTCTTTCCAGTGCTCTTTTAGTAACTGAAGCGGCAAAAAGAAGTGGGACGCAAAGGACGGTGGATTTCGCCTTGGATGTAGGTTCTGATGTATTCTGCCTACCAGGGAAATTTGGCGATAAGATGAGTTATGCAATGAATGAATACATTAAAGAGGGGGCGATACTTGTAAATAAATTAGAGGATTTTGGTGACGAATTAGGATTTTAGTGTAGATATTTGAGAGGATGATTAGTATGACAGATATCTTATTTATTAATCCACTAGGTTGGGATAGATGTATTTGGGCGAGAGTCTTAGAAAATATGCCAGACCAAACCTTTGATTTTATTGAATTTACCGAAGAGAGTTTTAAATCTATATCAAAAAAAGAAATTGAGAAGGTACTATTAAATAAAATGACAAAAGTAAGAAGAGGAGGCTTTATAGTTACTGCTTCTTATGGTACGGTCGTTTTGCTTAACGGTTTAGAGATTTTTAGTGAGTACCTTGATGGTGTTAATTTAATCATCATCGAGGGCTTAGAACCTATACCTCCTGAATCGGTGTTAAAAACATATTTTGAACCAGAGATAAAGTTCACTAGTAAAGAAGAATATCTATCAAAGACACTTAGTGTAGAAGAGATGCAAGATGAGTTTTTAGTGGAGTTAATTCTAAGAAAACTCAAAAAAGAAGGTAGTGAATATATGGTAAGACCGAACTCGCAAATAGAGTACAATTATTTATCTTTATATGCGGGGGTAGATAATTTAGAACTATTAAAAAGAAGCAGGAATATTTTTAATAAACTTGTAGTTTTTTCTTACTTCAAGTTAATAGGGATGAATTATACACAAATAGAGGAGTCGGATCATCTTCTTATGGTTACTAAACCGCAGATGATCTTGGATATATTATTAGGGAAATAGAGAATAATGAAATATTTTATAATGGAAAGTTTATTAATGTGTAAGAGGAGCACATTATTGTTGCGATATAAAATAATTATATAAAACGAGTAGTTAATTGAAATATTATTAACTACTTGTTATTATAGATAGATAAAGTATTTAATTAGGAGGAATATTATATTGAGGAAAGTATTAGTATATTTATTAGGTGTGCTGAGTATTAGTGGTATTATTTTTTCGTGTATTTATTTTTTAACAGCATCCGATAAAGAAGGGGGAACTTCAAAAAAGGATAGCGATTCGAGTGTGAGAACTGCGCGAGTTGTAGCTAATGGAGATATTCTTATTCATGATGCACTTTATTATACTGCTAAAAAAGAAGATGGGAGTTATGATTTCAATCCATTTTTTGAATATGTTAAGCCATGGATTGAAGGTGCTGATTTAGCGATAGGAGATTTTGAAGGGACTATTAGTGATCGTTCTCCACTAGGAGGATATCCATTGTTTAATGCTCCTGTTCAAATTGCAGATACAATGAAAGAAGTAGGATATGATGTTGTTGATTTAGCTCATAATCATATATTGGATACAGGTTTGTATGGATTGAAGTATACGGATAAAGTCTTCAAAGATAGAGGTTTGGATACAGTTGGAGTTCACGCTGATAAAAAACGTTCGGAAGATAAGATTCTTATTAAAGAGGTTAATGGAATTAAAATAGCAATTCTAGCCTATGCTTATGGTTATAATGGAATGGATGCTAATTTAACCGCAGAGGATAGAACTAATCATTTATCGGATCTTGATGAGGAAAAGATGAAAGAAGAAATCCAAAGAGCTGAGAAAGAAGCGGATGTTACAGTAGTGATGCCTCAGATGGGTGTTGAGTATAAGTTAGAGCCTACAGAAGAACAAAAAGCTCTTTATCACAAGATGATAGAATGGGGTGCTGATGTAGTATTCGGAGGGCATCCTCATGTTATAGAACCTGCTGAGACTGTAGAAAAAGATGGAGATAAGAAATTTATAATATACTCTATGGGGAACTTCGTTTCAAACCAACGTATGGAAAGAATGGAAAACAAGTGGCCTGAGAGAGGTTTACTAATGGATGTTACATTTGAAAAAGCAAACGATAAAACAACTGTTAAAACTGTAAAAGCTCATCCAACACTAGTTTATTCTAAACTTAACGGTAGAAATATAAATGGAGCTCCATTATACGACTATAAAATTATGGTGTTAGAAGATTTCATTAATGGCGGAAAACTTAGAGATCAGCTTGATGATAAAATGAAGGAAAAAGTAGATGTTTCATATAAAGAAATAATGGAACACGTAAACTTGAAGTGGGAGTAAAAGACTATATGGACTAAGAGATAGTTGACATTTTTATAAATTATTTCTGTTTGAGCCTTTTGTTTGATAATAATTCTCAAGTATAGTAAAATTATTGAGTTAATTATTTAAAGAAGGAGGAAATCTAGTGAGGAAATTTTTTGGTACTCTATTAGGTAAGAAAAGGCCAGAGTTTTTTGATGTAATTAAAGGAAGAAAATCGGTTAAGTATTTTGACCAGAATGTTAAAATTAAACGTGAAGAAATAATAGAAATGTTAAATGAAGCTAATCTTGCTCCATCATCATGTAATTTACAACCTTGGAGATATATTGTTGTAGATACACCAGAAGGTAAAGAAAAATTAGGAAGTGCTAATTATAATAAAATTCAAAATGATACCTCGGCCGCTATGATTATAGTCTTAGGAGACTTGAATCACTACGGGAAATTTGATGAAATTTACGGAGAGGCTGTTGAAAAAGGTTATATGACTGAAGAGGTAAAAGATGGTTTTGAAAAAGGGATGGGACCTCAATTAGAAAACTTGCCAACTGACAAAAATAGAGAAGGTGTATATTTTGATTGTGGATTGTGGACTATGCAATTTGCAAACATTGCGTATGCTAAAGGATACGATACTAATATTATTGGCGGATTTGTTAGAGAGAAGGTAGCTGAATTATTTGAATTAGAAGAAAACTTAATTCCTGTGATGCTTATAGCCCTAGGTAAAAAGGAAAAAGATGCAAGACCAACTGTAAGAATGAAGGCAGAGAATCTTGTGAGATTTGAATAATAGTTTTCAACTGAAGCAACTAATGTTTGGTGATGTGTTAGTTAAACCGAGATAAATAAAAATATACAGAAAGAGTGCTTAATCATAATTATTTGTGGTTATGGTGCTCTTTTTTATCCAAATTACTTTGCATTTTGTTAGTTACATTATAAAATAGTAAATATATGTATAAATAATAAAAAGGAGAAATAAAGTGGAAAAATTAGAGGCGGTTATTTTTGATTTTGATGGAACGATAGTAGATACAGAGAAAGTATACTATGAAAATATGCGTGATTTAACAAAAGAAGTGTTAAATGAAAAGCTAGATAAGATGGATTATATAAAAAACGTTTCTGGAACGAATGAAGAAACGAGTAGAAAATATTATAATGATACATATGGTATGTCTAGTGAAGATTATGATAAGTTCGAAGCGGAGATTACAAAGCGTATATTAGATAATTATCATAATGCCCCAGTATTACCAGGAATTGCTGAGGTAATGGAGTATCTATATAATCACGGAATAAAGATGGCTGTTGCTTCAAATGGAAAGAGAGAACATATTGAGACAGGACTTCGAAGAAAAGGTTTTGAGAAATACATCTCAGCAATTGCAACAAAAGAAGAGGTAAAGAATCCTAAACCTGCCCCAGATATCTATTTACTAGCGGCAAAAAAACTAGGAGCAGATATTAATAATACAATTGCAGTTGAAGATTCACGTCCGGGAGCATTAGGAGCTGCGGCTTCAGGTGCAACGTTAATACTTCAGACAAATGATATTACTAAATATATGGATTTCACTGGTGTAAACTATAAGTATAAAGATGTAGATTTAGTGGAAACTATTAAAAACATTGTCGAGAAAAAATAGTGTACAAAAATCTAGTGTAAGAGTATAATAAACTTATTAAGAGTAATCTTAAAATCAAATATATACGGGGAGACAGTTATGTATACGTCTAATTTAAAAATTAAAGAAGGTTTTACTTCTCATGCAACTACACCACTTGGTGGAGAATATAAAATGTTTATAGAAGAAAGTAAAGATGGTCCTATGGATTTATTTGCTACTGCATACAACGGATGTGTTAGTATGTGTGCAAAAGGATATTTCTTCAGAGCGTATGAACTAGTAGATCTAGCGGTAGAAACTGAACTAGTGGTAGATTATGATAATAGAAAAATTGTAGCTAATGTTCATGTAGATCGAACTGAGGAACAACTTGCTGCTGGAGATAGACAAGGGGTATTAGATAATATTAAACTTCGCTGCAAAGTTTCTCATTTATTATCTTCTGATTTAGATATTCAATATAATATTTTACCTTTAAAATAAAATAGAAATTAAAAATACTTGGGGTGTAAAAACTCTAAGTATTTTTAATTTTTTTGTAGAAAAATAAATTTTTTCTTCTATATAATATAGGTAAAATTAGAAAGTGAATTAAAGATTAAAAAGTAAGTAAAAAATAGAAAACATATTCATAAATTTTTTTAAAAATTTTTCGTTAAAATACTTGCAATATATGCTTTTACCATGTATAATAATAAATGTTGGTCTTGCAAAAGACTTGCGTTGAAGCGAAAGGTTACTGACACGCCCGGCCGCTTTGCCATGGCATGGCGTGCTGGAGAACTTTCGTGGAGAAGTTGCTACTAGATAGCAGCGAATAAATGTATAGGAGGAGAAATGATGGCAAAACAAAAAATTCGTATTCGTCTTAAAGGATATGATCACAGATTAGTAGATCAAAGTGCAGAGAAAATTGTTGAAACTGCAAAACGTTCTGGAGCAAAAGTTTCTGGACCAATTCCATTACCAACAGAAAAAGCAGTTTATACAATCTTACGTTCAGTTCACATTTACAAAGACAGCCGTGAACAATTCGAACAACGTACACACAAACGCCTAATCGATATTATTGAACCAACACAAAAAACAGTTGACGCTTTAATCAGCTTAAACTTACCATCAGGTGTTGACATCGAATTAAAATTATAATTATAGGAGGTGACTTTCGATGACCAAAGGTATCTTAGGAAGAAAAGTAGGTATGACTCAAATCTTCGCTGAAAATGGAGAATTAATCCCAGTAACAGTAGTTGAAGCGAAAGGTAACGTCGTATTACAAAAGAAAACAGAAGAAGTTGAAGGATACAACGCAATCCAATTAGGATTCGACGATAAACGTCCTTACGATAAAGAACGTAAAGACCGTTTAGTAAAAGTTGCGAACAAACCTGAACAAGGTCACGCAGATAAAGCTAACACTGCTCCAAAACGTTTCGTACGCGAAATCAGAGATGCAGAAGTTGCTAATTATGAAGTAGGTCAAGAAGTCCAAGTTGATATTTTTGCAGCAGGGGACTTAGTTGACGTAACAGGAGTAAGTAAAGGTAAAGGATTCCAAGGGGCAATCAAGCGTCATGGACAAAGCCGCGGACCAATGGCTCACGGTTCTCGTTACCACCGTCGTCCTGGGTCAATGGGACCTGTAGCACCTAACCGTGTATTCAAAGGTAAAGCATTACCAGGTCAAATGGGTGGAGTTACAGTTACTACTCAAAACTTAGAAATCGTAAGCGTAGATGTAGAAAATGGATTAATCCTAGTTAAAGGATGTATTCCAGGATCTAAGAAAAGCTTCGTAAAAATCCAATCAGCAGTTAAATCTGGTAAATAATCGGAAAATATACGGAAGGAGGAAAATAGATAATGCCACAATTAGATTTATTTAAACAAGACGGTACTAAAGTTGGTGCAGTTGAAGCTAGTGAAGCAGTATTCGGGATTGAACCAAATCAACACGTTTTATTCCAAGCTGTAACATTACAAAGAGCATCACTTCGTCAAGGTACACACAAAACAAAAGGACGTTCTGAAGTTTCAGGTGGTGGTCGCAAACCATGGCGTCAAAAAGGAACAGGTCGTGCTCGTCAAGGATCTATCCGTTCACCACAATGGCGTGGAGGTGGAATTGTATTCGGACCTACACCACGTAGCTACAGCTTCAAAATGCCACGTAAAATGCGTCGTTTAGCATTACGTTCTGCTTTATCTTCAAAAGTAGCAGCTAACGAAGTATTTGCATTAGAAAGCTTATCATTTGATACAATTAAAACTAAAAACTTTAAAGAAATGTTATCAAACCTTAGCCTAGAGAAAAAAGTATTATTCGTAGTTACTGAACTAGAAGAAAATACTGTTTTATCAGGAAGAAATATTCCAGGAGTTGAATTCGTTGAAACAACTGGTCTTAACGTATTAGATATCTTAGGAAGCAACAAAGTTGTATTCACTAAAGATGCAGTAGAAAAAGTTGGGGAGGTATTAGCATAATGGAAGCACGCGATATTATCAAACGCCCAGTACTAACTGAAAAAAGTTATTTATTAATGCAAGAAAATAAATACACTTTCCTAGTAGACACACGCGCTCACAAAACTCAAATTAAACAAGCTATCGAAGAAATCTTCGGAGTTAAAGTTGAGAAAGTAAACGTAATGAACTACAAACCAAAATTCCGTCGTGTTGGAAGATACGGTGGTTACACTAACAAACGTAGAAAAGCTATCGTTAAGTTAGCAGAAGGACAAACAATCGAAGGATTATTCGCTTAAGAATAACAAATACCACTAAGGAGGAAAAATGACAAATGGCAATTAAAGTATATAAAGCTATAACTAACGGTCGTCGTAACATGACATCATTAGATTTTGCAGAAATTACAACTAACAAACCAGAAAAGTCATTATTAGCGCCGCTACCGAAAAAAGCGGGAAGAAATAACCAAGGTAAAATTACTGTTCGTCACCACGGTGGAGGACACAAAAAACAATACCGTATTATTGACTTCAAGAGAAATAAAGACAACGTACCAGCAAAAGTTGCTACTATCGAGTACGATCCAAACCGTTCAGCGAACATCGCTCTATTACACTATGTAGATGGAGAAAAAAGATACATCATCGCTCCTAAAGAACTTAAAGTAGGACAAATCTTAGTATCTGGTGAAACAGCTGATATTAAAGTTGGTAATGCATTACCACTAGCAAACATCCCTGTAGGGACATTAATTCACAACATCGAACTTAAACCTGGTAAAGGTGGACAATTAGTACGTTCTGCTGGAGCAAGTGCTCAAGTACTTGGTAAAGAAGGTAAATACGTATTAGTACGTCTTAAATCAGGAGAAGTAAGAATGATCTTAGCAACTTGCCGTGCAACAATCGGTGAAGTTGGTAACGAACAACACGGACTAGTAAATATCGGTAAAGCCGGTAGAACTCGTTGGTTAGGTAAAAGACCAACTGTACGTGGATCTGTTATGAACCCGAACGATCACCCACACGGTGGTGGTGAAGGACGTACTTCAATCGGACGTAAATCACCTATGTCACCATGGGGTAAACCTACTCTTGGTAAGAAAACTCGTTCTAAAAAAGCTCGTTCAAACAAATTTATCGTACGTGCTAGAACTAAATAATAAAATTAATCAAAGGTTAGTTGGTGAGGAGCAAGTGCTCTTTACCACACCCTTAAGTATGCAAAGTATCGGAAAGGAGATAACACAATGGCTCGTAGTTTAAAAAAAGGACCATTCGCTGATCACCACTTATTAGCAAAAGTTGAAAAAATGAACGAACAAGAAAAGAAACAAGTAATTAAAACTTGGTCTCGTCGTTCAACAATCTTCCCAACATTCATAGGACTTACTTTTGCAGTATATGACGGAAGAAAACATGTACCTGTATATGTGACTGAAGATATGGTAGGACACAAATTAGGTGAGTTTGCACCAACAAGAACTTACAAAGGTCACGTAGCAGACGACAGAAAAACAAGAAGATAATTATAGAAATTAGTAAAATCAAGGAGGCACATTCATGGAGTCAAAAGCAATCGCTAAGACAGTCCGCATCGCTCCTCGTAAAGTAAGACTAGTATTAGACTTAGTACGTGGAAAAAAAGTGGGCGAAGCATTAGGAATTTTAGAATTCACAACTAAATCAGCTTCTTTACCAGTAGCTAAAGTTATTAAATCAGCTGCTGCTAACGCTGAACACAACTATGGAATGAATGTAGAAGACTTAGTAGTATCACAAGCATTTGCAAATGAAGGACCAACTCTTAAAAGATTCCGTCCAAGAGCAAAAGGTGCTGCAAGTTCAATCAACAAAAGAACAAGTCACATCACTATCGTTTTAAGTGATAACAAATAATAAAAATTAAGAAATTATAAAAGCTAAACTAGTTAAAGGAGGCTACAAACTGTGGGTCAAAAAGTACATCCAATAGGCTTACGTGTTGGAGTTATTCGTGATTGGGATTCAAAATGGTATGCGGAAAAAGATTTCGCTGCTAACTTACACGAAGATTTCAAAATCCGTGAGTTCATCAGTAAACAATTAAAAGACGCTTCAGTTTCTAAAGTAGAAATTGAAAGATTTGATAAGAAAGTAAACATTTCAGTACACACTGGTAAACCAGGTATGGTTATCGGTAAAGGTGGTTCTGAAATCGATAAATTAAGATTAGAATTAAACAAATTAACTGGAAAAAGAGTACACATTAATGTAGTTGAAATCAAAAAAGTTGATATCGACGCTAAATTAGTAGCTGAAAACATTGCTCGTCAATTAGAAGCTCGTGTATCATTCCGTCGTGCTCAAAAACAAGCTATCCAAAGAGCTATGAGAGCAGGAGCTAAAGGAATCAAAACTCAAGTATCAGGACGTCTTGGTGGAGCAGATATCGCTCGTGCAGAACACTACTCAGAAGGTTCAGTGCCACTACACACATTAAGAGCAGACATCGATTACGCTCACGAAGAAGCAGATACAACTTATGGTAAACTTGGAGTTAAAGTTTGGATTAACCGTGGTGAAGTATTACCAACTAGAAAATCTGAAAAAGGAGGTAACTAATTTATGTTAATGCCTAAACGTGTTAAATATCGTCGTCAACACAGACAATCAACAAAAGGTAAATCTAAAGGCGGAAACGTAGTAGATTTCGGTGAATATGGATTACAAGCGACTACTGCAGCAAGAGTTACTTCTCGTCAAATAGAAGCTGCTCGTATAGCGATGACTCGTTATATGAAACGTGGTGGTAAAGTTTGGATTAAGATCTTCCCTCACATGCCTTACACTAAAAAACCATTAGAAGTGCGTATGGGATCTGGTAAAGGTGCAGTAGAAGGATGGGTTGCAATCGTTAAACCAGGTAGAGTGATGTTCGAAGTTGCTGGAGTAAGTGAAGAAGTTGCACGTGAAGCTCTAAGACTTGCATCTCACAAGTTACCTGTTAAATGTAAATTTGTAAAACGTGAAGAAACAGGTGGTGAAGCATAATGAAAACAAATGAATTCAAATCAATGATTAGAGAATTAACTTCACAAGAGTTAGAAGCAAAAATCAAAGAATTAAAAGAAGAGCTTTTCAACTTACGCTTCCAATTGGCAACTGGTCAATTAGAAAATACAGCTCGTATTAGTCAAGTTAGAAAATCAATCGCTCGTATGAAAACTGTTATTCGCGAAAGAGAATTAGCGAATAAATAATAATAGGAGGCAAACATGACTGAGAGAAATGATAGAAAAGTTTACGTTGGAAAAGTAGTTTCTGATAAAATGGACAAAACAATCACAGTTTTAGTAGAAACTTACAAAAAACATCCTCTATACGGTAAACGTGTAAAATATTCTAAAAAATTCAAAGCACATGATGAAAACAATGTTGCTAAATTAAATGATATCGTTAAAATAATGGAAACTCGTCCATTATCTGCAACTAAAAACTTCCGTTTAGTAGAAGTAGTAGAAGAAGCAGTTATAATCTAATAAAACTAGGATAAACCCTAAGAAGGAGGCAAAAAGCGCATGATTCAACAAGAAACACGCTTAAAAGTGGCTGATAACTCAGGAGCAAAAGAAGTTTTAACAATTAAAGTTCTAGGTGGTTCAGGACGTAAAGTTGCTAATATTGGTGACGTAATTGTATGTTCTGTTAAAAAAGCAACACCAGGTGGAGTTGTTAAAAAAGGTGAAGTAGTTAAAGCCGTAATCGTTCGTACAAAAACAGGAGCTCGTCGTAACGACGGTTCATATATTAAATTTGATGAAAATGCTTGTGTAATTATCCGTGATGATAAGAGCCCACGTGGTACACGTATTTTCGGACCAGTTGCTCGTGAATTAAGAGACGGTAACTACATGAAAATCGTATCACTAGCTCCAGAAGTATTATAATATAAAAAAAGTACAGTAAAGAAGGAGGTTAACAAGAAATGTTCATTAAAAAAGGTGATAAAGTTGTAGTAATTACTGGTAAAGACAAAGGTAAAGTTGGTACAGTAATCGAAGCACAACCTAAAAAAGATCGTGTTGTTGTAGAAGGTGTTAACATCATTAAAAAACACGTTAAAAATTCTCAAGATGCACCTCAAGGTGGAATCGTTGAAAAAGAAGCAGCAATTCACGTATCAAACGTAATGTTACAAGATCCTGAAACTGGAAAAGCGACAAGAGTACGTTTCGAAACAAAAGATGGTAAGAAAGTACGTATCGCAGTAAAATCAGGAAAAGAAATATAATAATAGTTGAAGAAAGGAGGCACTATTTTAGATGGCTCGTTTAGAAGATAAATTTAAATCTGAGATAACAAAAGAATTAATGACAAAATTTGAGTACAGCAGTGTAATGCAAGTACCAAAAATTGAAAAAATCGTAATTAACATGGGTGTAGGTGATGCTGTGCAAAACTCTAAAGCCCTAGACAACGCAGTAGCAGAATTAGCTTTAATTTCTGGTCAAAAACCATTAGTAACAAGAGCTAAAAAATCAATCGCTACTTACAGACTTCGTGAAGGTATGCCTATCGGGGCTAAAGTTACTTTACGTGGAGAAAGAATGTATGAATTCTTCGACAAATTAGTAACTGTAGCACTTCCACGTGTACGTGACTTCCACGGTGTTTCTAAAAAAGCATTCGATGGTCGTGGTAACTACACACTAGGTGTTAAAGAACAATTAATTTTCCCTGAAATTGATTACGATAAAGTAAGTAAAGTACGTGGTATGGACATCGTTATAGTAACTACAGCTAACACTGATGAAGAAGCTCGTGAGTTATTAACACAATGTGGAATGCCATTCGCAAAATAAGAAAGGTGAGGTAAAAGACACATGGCTAAAAAAGCAATGGTAGAGCGTGAATTAAAACGCCAAAAATTAGTTGACAAGTATGCAGCTAAAAGAGCGGAATTAAAAGCTAAAGGTGATTACATTGGACTTAGCAAACTTCCAAAAAACTCAGCTCCAGCTCGTTTACACAATCGTTGTAGCATAACTGGACGTCCTCACGGATACATTGGAAAATTTGGAATCAGCCGTATTAAATTCCGTGAATTAGCTTACAAAGGACAAATTCCTGGAGTTAAAAAAGCAAGTTGGTAATATATTAGTAGAAGAAAGGAGGATTTATCCTAATGACAATGACAGATCCTATCGCAGATATGCTAACACGTATTCGTAATGCTAACATGGTTAAACACGAAACATTAGAATTACCTGCGTCAAATATTAAAAAGCAAATTGCAGAAATCTTAAAACAAGAAGGTTTCATCAATGATGTAGAATACATCGAAGATAACAAACAAGGAAAACTTAAACTTACTCTTAAATACTCAAAAGGTGAAAGAGTAATTAAAGGAATTAAAAGAATTTCAAAACCTGGTTTACGTGTATACGCTAAAGCAGATGAACTGCCAAGAGTATTAAACGGACTAGGAATAGCAATCGTATCAACTTCAACTGGAGTTGTAACTGATAAAGTTGCTCGTAAAAATAACACAGGTGGAGAAGTATTAGCTTACATCTGGTAATATTATAAGGAGGTGCCAATTAAATGTCACGTATAGGTAATAAAGTTATTACAGTACCTGCAGGGGTTGAAGTTAGCATCGTTGATAACTTCGCAACAGTTAAAGGACCTAAAGGTGAATTAAAACAACAATTTGATAAAGACATGACTTTCAACATTGAAGGAAGTGAAATCACAGTAGTACGTCCATCTGACTCAAAACGTCACCGTACAGTACACGGAACAACTCGTGCTATCTTAGCAAACATGATTGAAGGTGTATCAACTGGATTCAAAAAAGAACTTGAATTAATCGGGGTTGGATACCGTGCTCAAATGCAAGGTAAAAAATTAGTACTAAGTGTTGGATACTCTCACCCAGTTGAATTCGAAGAAATCGATGGAATTAAATTAGGTGTTGAAGGAAACACTAAAGTTAGTATCGAAGGTATTAACAAAGAAGTAGTAGGACAATACGCAGCTAAAGTTCGTGCAGTACGTCCTCCAGAACCTTACAAAGGTAAAGGTATTCGCTACGTTGGTGAATATGTTCGCCGTAAAGAAGGAAAAACTGGTAAATAATAGATAACAGAAAGGAGTGTTTCAAATATGATTACGAAACTTGATAAAAATAAAGTTCGTAAAAAAAGACACGCAAGAGTACGTGTTAAAGTTCAAGGAACTACAGAAGTTCCACGTTTAAACGTATACCGTTCAAACACAAACATTTACGCACAAATTATTGATGACACTAAAGGTGTTACATTAGCATCAGCTTCTTCATTAAAACTTGAAAATGTTTCTAAATCAAGTGTAGAAGCAGCTAAAGAAGTTGGAAAATTAATCGCAGAAGTAGCTAAAACTAAAGGAATTGAAAAAGTTGTTTTCGACCGTGGAGGATACCTATATCACGGACGTGTTAAAGCATTAGCTGAAGCAGCACGTGAAAACGGACTTGTATTCTAATAAAGGAGGGAAATAAGTAGATGCGTCAAGAAGAAATCAAAAAAGAATTTGAAGAACGCGTAGTTGCCATTCGTCGTGTAGCTAAAGTTGTTAAAGGTGGACGTCGTTTCCGTTTCTCTGCTTTAGTAGTAGTAGGTGACAAAAATGGTCGCGTAGGATTTGGTACTGGTAAAGCTCAAGAGGTACCAGATGCAATCAGAAAAGCAGTTGAAGCTGCAAAACACAACTTAATTACTGTACCAGTAGTTAACGGAACAATACCTCACGAAATCATCGGGCAATTTGGAGCAGGTTCAGTATTAATCAAACCAGCTGCACCTGGTACAGGGGTTATCGCTGGTGGACCAGTTCGTGCCGTATTAGAATTATCAGGTATTTCAAATATCTTATCAAAATCTCTAGGTTCAAACACACCAGTAAACATGGTTCGTGCTACAATCGAAGGATTAACAAGATTACAAACAGTTGAACACGTAGCAGCTTTACGTGGTAAATCTGTGGAAGAATTATTAGGATAAGAGGAGGGAAAAGAACATGACATTAAAAGTAACCCTAACTCGTAGTACTATTGGTCGTCCAAAGAATCAAAGAAAAGTAGTTGAAGCTCTTGGTCTTAAAAAAATGCACCAAACAGTTGAACACAAAGACAACGCTGCGATTCGTGGTATGATTAACAAAGTTTCACACTTAGTAACAGTAGAAGAAAAATAAGAATTATTAATACAAGGAGGTGCTAGTCTAAATGAAATTACATGAATTACAACCAGTTGAAGGTTCTCGTAAAGAGCGTAACAGAGTAGGTCGTGGGATTGGATCAGGAAATGGTAAAACTTCAGGACGTGGTCAAAAAGGACAAAAAGCACGTAGTGGTGGTGGAGTTCGCCCAGGATTTGAAGGTGGACAAAACCCATTATTCAGACGTATTCCAAAACGTGGATTTAACAATGTAAATAGAAAAGAATTTGCAGTTGTAAATCTTAACGACTTAAACAAATTTGAAGATGGTACTGTAGTATCACCTGCTCTATTATTAGATACTAAAGTTATTAAAAAAGAACTTTCAGGTGTTAAAGTATTAGCTAACGGTAAATTAGAGAAAAAATTAACTGTACAAGCTCACAAATTCTCATCTTCAGCAAAAGAAGCTATCGAAGCAGCTGGAGGAGTTTGCGAGGTGCTATAATATATGTTTAGTGCATCACTAAATTTATTTAAAGTTAAAGAAACTCGTAACAAAATCTTATTTACCCTATTTGGTATATTATTATTCCGTATCGGTTCTTATTTACCGGTACCTGGGGTAGATGCAGACGTCCTAAAAAACCAAGACGCATCTGGATTATTCGGAATATTTAACACATTTGCAGGAGGAGCTTTACAACAGTTTTCTGTATTCGCTATGGGTATTATGCCCTACATTACAGCGTCTATCGTAATTCAACTTATGCAAATGGATGTTATTCCTTCATTAACAGAGTGGTCTAAACAAGGTGAAGTTGGACATAAAAAAACTCAAAAACTAACAAGAGTCTTAGCAATTATCTTAGCATTTATCCAATCGCTTATTATGTCTTATGGATTTAATAATGCTTATCAAGGATTAATTAAAGATACTTCAATTCTAGGATTCATTACAGTAGCCGTAGTATTAACAGCTGGTACAGCATTATTACTATGGATTGGTGATCAGATATCTCAATATGGTGTTGGTAATGGTGTATCTATCATTATCTTAGCGGGTATTATTGCTCGTTTACCAATGGAATTCATACAAGTTTATGAATCTCAAATTAAAGATGCTGAGAACTTAACATTAGCAATTTTAAAAATTGTTATTGTAGCAATTATTGTAATAGGTATCGTTGCTGCTGTAGTATATATACAAGAAGCAAACCGTAAAATTCCTATTCAATACTCTCAAGCGAGAGCAGGTCGTAGAATGTTAGGAGCAAGATCAACTTACTTGCCTCTAAAAGTGAATAGTGCAGGGGTTATCCCAGTAATCTTCGCTATCGCATTCTTACAATTACCTAGAACTATTGCGATATTCGCACCTAATAACGAAAAGTTACAAAGAATTGTATCATATTTCGATTTCAGTCATGTTCTAGGATTAACATTATACGTAGTATTAATTATTGCGTTCTGTTACTTCTATGTAATGGTTCAAGTTAACCCAGAAAAAATGGCTGATAATTTAAGAAAACAAGGAAGTTTTGTTCCAGGGGTTAGACCAGGTAAAAAAACTGAACAATACATTACAGGTATTTTATACAGACTAACGTTTGTAGGTTCAATATTCCTAGCAGCTGTTTCGGTTCTTCCGACAATATTCACCAGCATTGCAAAATTACCAGCATCTGTTCAAATTGGTGGTACAAGTTTAATAATTGTTGTCAGTGTAGCGCTAGAGACAGTTAAACAACTTAATACTCAATTAACAGAGAAGAACTATAGAAGTTTCATTACAGGACGAAAAGGTGGTAAATAATTATGATGAATATTATTTTAATGGGATTACCAGGAGCGGGTAAAGGTACTCAAGCAGAGCAAATTAAAGCGAATTATCCAATTCCGCATATTTCAACTGGAGATATGTTTAGAGCTGCTATTAAAAATGAGACTCCGCTTGGAAAAGAAGCAAAAAGTTATATTGATAAAGGACAACTTGTTCCTGACAGTGTAACTATAGGATTAGTTGAAGAAAGATTGAATCAAGAAGATGCAAAAGAAGGCTTTTTACTTGACGGTTTTCCAAGAACAGTAGAACAAGCTGAAGCCCTTGATCAAATTTTAGCAAAAACTAATAGAAAAATCGATAAAGTATTAAACATCGATGTAGATCCAGCTATTCTGTTACCTCGTTTAACAGGTAGAAGAATCTGTAAACAATGTGGAAACACTTATCACTTGATTTTCAACCCTCCAAAAGTTGAAGGTGTTTGTGATAATGATGGTGGTGAACTGTACCAAAGAAGTGATGACAACGAAGAAACAGTTGGAAATCGCTTAGAAGTTAATATTAAACAAACAAAACCGTTATTAGACTTTTATAGTCAAAAAGAAGGTGTAGTTGAAAATATTAATGGTGACCAAGACATCAAAGTAGTTTTCCAAGACGTACAAAATATATTAGATAAACTGAAATAGTCAGGGAGGAAAAGTATGGCAAAAGATGTCATTGAAGTAGAAGGTTTAGTAGTAGAAAACTTGCCGAATGCAATGTTTAAAGTAGAATTAGAAAATGGTCATATTATTTTAGCTCATGTTTCTGGAAAAATCAGAATGAATTATATAAGAATTTTACCAGGTGATAAAGTTACAGTAGAAATGAGTCCGTATGACCTGACAAAAGGTAGAATAACTTATAGATTCAAGTAAGTTATAAACTCAAGGAGGAAATAACGATGAAAGTAAGACCATCAGTAAAAAAAATCTGTGACAAATGTAAAGTAATTCGTCGTGGTGGTAAAGTATTAGTGATTTGCGAAAACGCAAAACATAAACAAAAACAAGGATAATTAATTAGGAGGTGCAAACTTAATGGCACGTATAGCAGGAGTCGATATTCCGCGTGAAAAACGCGTTGTTATATCACTAACTTATGTATATGGTATAGGTTTAAAAACTTCTCAAAAAATCTTAAAAGAAGCTGGAGTTTCTGAAGATGTGAGAGTTAAAGACTTAACAGGTGAACAACTAGATAAAATTCGTGAAATCGTAGATAACTACAAAACAGAAGGTGACTTACGTCGTGAAGTTTCATTAAACATCAAACGTCTAATGGAAATCGGATGTTACAGAGGAATCCGTCACCGTCGTGGACTACCAGTAAGAGGGCAAAATACTAAGAACAACTCTCGTACTCGTAAAGGTCCTAAGAAAACAGTTGCGAACAAGAAAAAATAATTAGGATAGGAGGAGAAACACAACTATGGCTCGTAAACAACAATCACGTAAACGTCGTGTGAAAAAAAATATACAAAATGGTGTTGCACACATTCGTTCTACATTCAACAACTCAATCGTAACAATTACAGATGAACATGGTAATGCAGTATCATGGTCAAGTGCAGGAGCGCTAGGATTCAAAGGTTCTAGAAAATCTACTCCATTCGCAGCACAAATGGCAAGTGAAGCAGCAGCTAAACAAGCTATGGAACACGGAATGAAATATGTAGATGTAACAGTTAAAGGTCCAGGTGCAGGACGTGAAGCAGCAATTCGTGCATTACAATCTGCTGGATTAGAAGTTACATCAATCAAAGACGTAACTCCAGTTCCTCACAATGGATGTCGCCCACCTAAACGTCGTCGTGTATAATAATAACATAGACAAAATTTAGGAGGTTTAACATAATGTTAGCAATAGAAAAACCAAAAATTCAAATCATTGAAGAATCATCAGATAAAAGATTTGGTCGCTTTGTAGTTGAACCACTTGAACGTGGATATGGAACTACATTAGGTAATTCATTGAGAAGAATGTTAATCTCATCATTACCAGGAGCAGCAGCAAGAAGCATCGATATTGAGGGAGTTCAACACGAATTCCAAGCAATTAAAGGTGTTGTAGAAGATGTTACTGAAATCATTATGAACGTTAAAAACATTGCGTTTGTAGTTCATTCTGAAGAAGAAAAACAAGTTTCAATCAGTGTTAAAGGTCCAGCAGTTGTTACTGCAGCAGACATCGCTATCGATTCTGATATCGAAGTAGTAAATACTGATCAACACATTGCAACAGTATCAGAAGGTGGACAGTTTGAAATGATTATTTACGTTGGAAAAGGACGTGGATTTGTACCAGCTGATGGTAACAAAAAACGTGACTTACCAATCGGAGTTATTCCAATCGATTCAATTTATACACCAGTATCAAAAGTTAACTATACAGTAGAAAAAACTAGGGTAGGTCAAAGTGCTGACTTTGATAAACTAATCTTAGATGTTACTACTAATGGTTCAATTACAGCTAACGACGCTTTAGCATTAGCATCAAAAATTCTAATTTCACACTTAGAATTATTCATGGAAATGTCTGAAGAAGCAAAAGCTGCTGAAATATTGGTAGCTAAAGAAGAAGATAATAAAGTTCAAATGTTAGAAATGACAATTGAAGAATTAGACTTATCAGTACGTAGTTACAACTGCTTAAAACGTGCAGGAATTAACACAGTACAAGAATTAGCTAACAAAACAGAACAAGAAATGATTAAAGTAAGAAACTTAGGTCGTAAATCTCTAGAAGAAGTTAAAATTAAACTTCAAGAGTTAGAACTAGGATTCAAAGAAGAATAAAACTAACAAGGAGGCACACTAATGGGTTACAGAAAATTAGGACGTACATCAGCTCACCGTAAAGCGATGTTAAGAAACTTAGTAACTGCTCTACTAGTACACGGTAGAATTGAAACAACTGTTACAAGAGCGAAAGAAGTTCGTTCATTAGCAGAAAAAATGATTACATTAGGTAAAAAAGGTGATCTAGCAGCAAGACGTAATGCAGCTAAATTCATCCAACCTGTTGCAGTAGCAACTGAAGAAGGTAAGAGTCAATTAGCTCTTAAAAAATTATTTGAAGAAGTAGCACCTAAATATGCAGACCGTAACGGTGGATACACTCGTATTCTACGTGTTGGACCACGTAAAGGTGATGGTGCAGAAACAGCTATTATAGAATTAGTTTAATAAAAATTTTTCATACAACAATAACATACTACATACACACACAACTAAACAACACATACAACAAGAATTTAAACTAATTTTTTTGGCAAAAGAGTGCTTGAAATGCGTAGGAAAAGGCTACGTCGTCTAGCTCTAACGTATCCTAGCTTCTGCTAGGATACCCTTTTGTCCCTTTAAAAATTAAATCTAATTATACTTTAAAAGATTACCAGGCAAGGTAGTCTTTTTTTGCTTTGTACCTTTCGTTTTAGCAATTCTTCGAATTGCATAAAACGTTAGGTACAAAGTACGCAACGAAGACTTACTTTTAGAGGAACGAAGAGACGAATAAAAGTAGCAGTGATAACTATTAATCATCTTAGTCGCTTTGCTCCTGATGATTAGAGTTATTGTTGCATAAGTTACTCGATAAAATTTCTCTGCATCCTTTGGATTTGTGAAATTTAACGATTAACTCATAGTCAAGACTGCGAGGCAGTGTTAAGATTTTTAGAATCTTCGATTCGTAAAAATCATTACGTGCAAAATACGCACAGTTGTCCCAATAGGTTTATTCTTGGCTTCTTGAGAAGAATCGAAAGAAGGTTAGAAGAAAGCTAAACAAGGAAATACCAAGAATGAAGAGTGAAACGATGAAATGATAGGTATATTTCTACTGAGAACAAATGAAATGAGTGATTGGCTGACAACCACTGCGAATTGACAAATTGAAATCAGGACACTATGGAAAGTATATCTTACGTGCAAAGTACGTCTACTGCGCGCGTCGTTGAGATTTCTAGAATCTTCGATTCGTAGAAATCATTACGTGCAAAATAAGTACTGAATACTTGTTTTTCAGATAAACAATGTAAAACTAAAGAACCATATGGAAAATACCATATGGTTCTTCTTTATAATTACGCATCAGATCTTGCGAATTTATTTCTCATATTACAGCTTGCTGTAAATAACGCTTTATCTAATAAATCATCTGTTTGAACTTTAAGTTCTTTAGCAATTTTATCGTTAGCTTTTTCTAGATAATCTTTAGCGGCTTCTTTAGAAACTTTAGTTTCTACAAACTCTTCATCATATTTATTAAGAAGTTCTCTTGATTGTGATTGAACTTTTAATTGATAACGTTCAATATGTGAAGCAGTATCAGCAAAATGAGCATCACAAAGAGCTGCAATTAAGCGATTAGTCCAGTAGAAGTTTTCAGTTGTTACTTGGTTAGTTGTATTAGCTAGGTATTCAGGTGTGCGATTAATGTTAGTGTAGAATGGAACTATTGCATTAAACACACAAGAACCAACAGCTAGCCATTGAATAGATTTAAGTTCATCAGGCATATATGGTCTTATTTGAACTAATCCTAAGAAGTTAGTACGATTTATACCGATTGGACGTAAAGTTCCTTTTTTAACAGAATTAATGTTTTTAGAATATGAATCATATTCAGTTCCTTGATAGTGGTGAGATAATCCATATTTAATATCTTCAACAGTTATTTTTTTCTCTGGTACTCTAGCCCAAGGTAAATTATCAGAATCTGGGCGATAGTCAGCATTTATACCATCATAAGAGTTAGATGTTGGATTGAAATAGCGTTGAAGTATCCAAGCACGTGGCGTATTGTATGTATGGTCGGCATCACTACGGCTACCAAAAGCATGACGTGGATTAAAGTTTCCATCGATTGATAAGTCTAGGTGATATTTATCAACAAATTCTTTTAAATCTTCAGAACACATATATTCTTTTTTCGCTCCAAAAGCATCTTCAAAATCAAATTTATCGATACCAAGTTGGTTTGGCATAATTACATAACTATCATCAGGAACGCGACGTGCCATCCAATGATGTCCACCTATAGTTTCAAACCACCAAATCTCATCTTCATCTTGAAACGCAATTCCGTTCATTTCATAAGTACCATATTTTTCTAATAGTTTCTCTAAAAATGTAACACCTTCACGTGCGGTTGCAATATATGGCATTACTATTGTATAAATATCCTCTTCACCGATACCACCTACTTGTTCAGGTACATAATCATCGTCTCCTGGTTTACCAATAGCTGCTTTATATTCTACTAATGGATCAGCTCCAAGAACACGTTCATTAGATGTAATAGTTTCAGTAGCACTCATTGAAACATTGTATTCATTAGCACCACATTGTCCCCAAATACCATTATCTAATATAGCATTAGGTACTGCAGTATAACGTACCGGATTATTAGGTAATTCGATTTCTACTTTTGAAATAACAGATTTATATTTACGAGGTTGTTCCTCTGGACTTACGTTTATGAATTTTTTTGATCTAAACACTCCTGATGGTGAGTCCTCAGTACGAGCCACCATAGTTGAACCGTCGTAACTAGCATTTTTTCCTACAAGAATAGTTGTACATCCCATAATAATTCTCCTCCTAATTTGTAAATAATTGATTTTATATATGACGTGTAAAAATGTTTATTCTCGTAGAGTTTTTAAAAATATAATTTTCATAATATTTCCCCCTTACATGAAATATTCTTTAATTTTATTGTAGTACTTATAAATATTTTATTCAAGCGATATGAGAAGATATCGTAAAAAAATAATTTATTTAAAGAAAATAAAGATTTTATTAAAAGGAAAAAGAATAATAACAAATTAAAAACATTATAAAAAATAAAAATTATTGAAGATGAAAAAATAGAAGAATAAAATTATAAAAAGTATATTTTTATTACAATATTTATGATATAATAACCATGGTAACGATTTAAGAAAGGTTGGGAGATTAGAAAGTAGTACAGATAATCCTAAAAACGATATTTATTAAAACTGTGTAATAATATATAGTTTTTTTATTTTGACTATCTTGCTGATCTTAATTGGGAAAAAGAGATGTATGAGAAATTATTAATGAAAACAGCCTTACTTGCGGGAAAAATCCTAATGGAAAATGGCGCTGAAGTTTATAGAACAGAGGATACACTGGAGAGAATTATTAGAAAAGGTGTAGGAGAAGTTAGAACGGATGAATATTATACACACGTTACCTTAACAGGTATTTTTATTAGAATAGAAGGGCTGGGGACTGATTTCAGAAGAGTTAATGATAGAACGTATAATTTAACAAAGACAACAGCGGTCAATACACTATCTAGAGCATATACATCAGGACAGATCAGCTTACTAGATATGTATGATGCACTAAAAAGAGTGCAAGAAGAAAAGAGTCCGATAAAAAATTGGTTTAAAGTTCTTTGTTCAGGAATTCTTAGCGGAAGTATTGTATTGATATTCGAGGGAAGTTTTTGGGATGTAATTCCTGGGAGTATAGCTGGAGCAGTAGCATTTTATGTATATGTAAAAGTTATAGGGTATTTAAAAGCTCCATTCATTTCAGAATATATAAGCACCTTTGCTGGAGGAGTGGCAGGTTATTTAGGATTTGCATTGTTGAATGGTCAGTCTTTAAGATTAGCTATGATAGGGGCTGTAGTACCACTTGTACCCGGTATTACAATAACGAACTCCATGAGAGATATTATAGCCAAACAATTTATTTCTGGAACAATTCGTTTTATAGAAACATTCTGTGTAGCTTTTGCACTAGGTGCGGGAATTGTAACAGTTTATTATCTTGTTAGATTGTTAGGAGGTGCATTATAATGATGGCAGTATTAAGTCATGCTTTATTATTACTATATCACTTCGTTTTTAGTTTTATATCATCAGTTTCATTTGCTATTGTTTGTGATGTTCCGAAGAAAACTTTAGCTACAGGTGGTGTAATTGGTGCAATAGGTTGGTGTGGATATTGGGAAATGTGGAGTCATGGTCAAAGTGTATTCATGTCGAGTTTGGTGTGTTCACTACTTCTAGCAAATATAAGTCAAATCTGTGCGATTAAATTTAAAAATCCTTTAACAGTATACTTCGTACCTGGACTGGTTCCAGTAGTACCAGGGGTTACTATTTACGATGCATTTAGAACATTATTATTAGACGAATATGGAAACTCTGCTAAAATCTTCTTAAATAGTTTTTATGGTGCAGTGGGACTTGCAGTAGGAATAATAATCGCGGATTCAATTTTCAGGGTAGTATTAAACCCATTATTACAGAAAAAACATAAATAAAAAAATTAGACATAATAATTAATTAAAAAATTTATTATTATGTCTTTTATACTTCAATGATTAAGAAATCAGAAATCTATATTTTACAATACTGAGTGCTTAAATAAAGAGGGATAGTAAATTTTAAATAATCAGAAATTATCCTTTATTTTCCGACAATTTTATACAATTACAAAAAGTTTTCAAGAGAAAATACACAATTTTTTCAAAAAAACTGTTGACACATGAAAAATTTACTGATATACTTAGTATCAAGTTAATGATTCACACGATGAAAAGATAAGTAAGAGTGAAAGATGGTAAAGAGAGTCTCGGTTGGTGAAAAGAGATCGTATTGGAAACTTTGAAAATGGTCTTTGAGTGGTAATGGTCGAATAATTAGGCCTTTACGGGTGAGCCCGTTATAGCTTCAGGGTATAATATCAATATATATTGATACGTACTTTTTGAGTTGATATTTGTGAGAATATCATAAAGTAAGGTGGTAACACGTAAATTATAGACGTCCTTGCAGAAGCATAAGCTTCTGTGAGGACTTTTTTATTTCTCAAAATAATCACAAGGATACTTAACTTACAAAATAATATAAAATTTCGGAGGAAAGTAACATGTCAGAATTACTAAATATTTACAAAACTTTAAAAAACAAAAAATGGGTGAACTTAAGCCACAAGATTGATGAAAATTCACCTAAGTTTCCTGCACTTCCTGCACTAGAAAAAGAAAATGTCTTTACTTTAAAAGATGGATTTTATGTTCAAAAATTCTCAGTAGTAGGTCAATATGGAACACATATTGATGCCCCAATTCACTTCGTAGAAGGTGGACGTTGGTTAGATGAAATTGAACTTAAAGATTTACTATTACCTTTATACGTAATTGATAAAAGTAAAGAAGTAGCAGAAAATAATGACTATGTAATTTCTAAACAAGATATCCTTGATTTTGAAGCTAAGCATGGTGAAATATTACCAGAATCATTCGTAGCATTCAGAAGTGATTGGTCTAAACGTTGGCCTAGCTATGATGAAATTAGAAATCTAGACGAAAATGATGTTCAACACACTCCAGGTTGGGGAAGAGATGCATTAGAATTCTTAATTAAAGAAAGAAAAGTTAAAGCTGTCGGACATGAAACTCTAGATACTGACTCAGGAGTTACAGCAGCTGCGGAAGGACTAATTCAAGAGTATTACTTACTAGAACAAGATATTTATCAAATCGAAGTTTTAGCAAATCTTGATCAAGTGCCTGCAACTGGAGCGTTAATTTCAATTGCTTATCCAAACTGGACAGAAGCAACTGGATCACCAGTAAGAGTAGTAGCGATACTACCAGAAGATGAATAGTACGGTCTTTATAAAAAAGTTTTAGTTTATGAGAAAAAATATGTATTAGAAAAGAAGAAAAGTTTGAAGAGAAAAGTTACTAGAAGTTTATAATAAAGTCAAAATAATAAAGTCAGAAGAATAAAACAAAAAGAGAAAATAAATCAGTTAAACAAAAGGAGAAAAAATATTATGTGTCAAGGATGTCAAAATAAAGTAGTAAAAAGGAGCATACATAATGCTTAAAGGATCTTGTTTATGTAAAGCAGTGACCTACACTCTAGATGAGGAATTATCGGAATTAGTTTTTTGTCACTGCTCAATTTGTCGGAAAGCAACTGCGTCTGCCTATACAGTTAATGCTAAAGTTAGCAGTAAAAAGCTAGTATTACATGGAAAAGAAAATCTTGTTTCCTATAGTTCTTCTCCAGGGAAACAGCGTTATTACTGCCAGAACTGTCATAGTCAAATTTTCACTGTTCAAGAAAATATACCAGAAGTCTATGCTTTGAAATTAGGTACAGTAGATGAATGCGATCAGAATTTACAAACTGTTCCTAAACGTCATATTTTTCAGGATCCAGCCTTTTCTTGGTTGCTTGATAAATAAATCTAAGAAGATAGAGAAAATAAATTAGTTAGATAAAAGGAGAAAAAATATTATGTGTCAAGGATGTCAAAATAAAGTAGTAGAAAGAGCAGCATACAGAGTAGATCACGTGGGGTCATTTTTAAGACCTAAAGAGCTAGTAGAAGCTCGTGAAAAATTCTCAAAAGGAGAAATTTCACAAGAAGAATTAACTAAAGTAGAAGATAAAACAATTACAGAATTAGTTGAAAAACAAATTGCAAATGGATTAAAAGGAGTAACTGATGGGGAGTTTCGTCGTGCATACTGGCACCTTGATTTCTTCTGGGGACTTAACGGTGTAGAACATGTTCAAGGAGAAAAAGGATATCCATTTAAAGGAATTGAAACTAAACCAGATACAGCAAAAGTATCAGGGAAAATTAGTGGGGAAAATCATCCATTTGTAGCTCACTACAAATTCTTAAGAGACTTGGTAGCTGATAAAGAAGGTGTAACTGTAAAATTAACAATTCCATCACCATCACAATTATACTTTGAATTAATTCGTACAGAAGATCACATCAAAGGATACGAAAAATTCTATCCAACATTCGAAGAATTAAAAGATGCTATTGTAGCAGCTTATAAACAAGTAATCGCAGACCTTTACAACGAAGGATTACGTGTATTACAATTTGACGATTGTACTTGGGGAGCATTAGCTGATGATGGATTTGCGAATCGTTTTCGTGACGCACGTCCTCTAGAAGAAGTTCGTAGAGAATATGCAGCACGTTGCCTAGCTCTTAACAATGAAGTAATTGAAGGTAAACCTGAGGATTTAGCGATTAATACGCACGTTTGTCGTGGTAACTTCGCTTCTAAATGGATTTCTCAAGGTGGATACCAAAATGTTGAAGACGAGTTACTTGCTGGAGAAAACGTAGATGCGTACTACTTAGAATACGATACAGATCGTGCAGGAGATTTCAAGCCACTAGCAAAAGTTGGAAAAGATAAAAAAGTTGTTTTAGGATTAATTACATCTAAATTTGCAGATTTAGAAGATAAAGAAGAAGTAATCGCAAGAATTAAAGAAGCTAGTGAATATGTACCATTAGAAAATATCTACTTAAGTACTCAATGTGGCTTCGCTTCTACTGAAGAAGGAAATGTGATTACTGAAGAAGATCAATGGAAAAAAATTGGTCTAATCAAAGAAATAGTAGAAGAAGTTTGGGGATCAGAAAATTAATAATATTTTAGTATTATTTCAAGTATACTAAATAAATAGAATTATATAATTAAAGTAAATGATAAAGGTAAGCACATAAATTGACTTTTTTATCGATAATACAGTAAACTAAACTAGCATTGATTTCATTCGTTCAATGTATAAGTAATATCTGGTTTTATATTTCATATTATAAAATATAATCTATTTAATCAATACATGAGTAGCAAAGTAAGTCTCTCGCTGCCAAATAGGCAAATGTATTTAACCATTATTAAATAGGGGTAACCAAAATATTTCATAGTTTGAAAAATAGGACTTAAAATCAAGGAGGAAAAAAGAATGAAAAAGAACAAATTGTTTATAGGAGCACTAGCGTTAGTAATGAGTGTTGTAACAGCATGTAGTTCAAAAACGCAAAACACAATTACCACTTCTCAAGATAAAGATACTTTCACGTATGCTATTAGTGATGATCCATCATCAACTAACCCAATCAAGGTAAGTGACCGTTGGGGATTAACAATGACTAATATTATTTACTCACCATTAATCAAAGTTAATGGGGATGGTTCAAAAGAATATGCCTTAGCAGAATCTACTGAACTTGCAAAAGATGGTCTTAGCTTAAAAGTTAACTTAAGAAAAGACGTAAAATGGTCTGATGGACAAAAATTCACAGCAGATGACGTAGTTTTCACTTATCAAACAAAAGCTAAAAAAGAAAATGGAAACTTTAAAAACTTATGGATTGGTGACAAACCGATAACTATTGAGAAAGTAGATGACTACACAGTAGTATTTAAGTTCCCAGAACCAAGTGCAGCTGCGGCAAATAACATTGCGAATGAAACTTACATTATTCCAAAACACGTTTATGGAAATGTATCTGACTTCTCGGTTAAAGAATTAAAAGAAACACCAGTAGGAACTGGACCATACAAACTGGTAGAAAACAAACGTGGAGAATATATTAAATTTGAAGCGAATGAAAATTATTACAATGGTAAGCCAAAAGTTAAAAATGTAGTACTACGTATTATTAAGAGTGCTGATACTACAAAAGTAGCATTACAAAAAGGTGAGGTAGATGCAGCATATGTATTACCTGCTGCAATTAAAGATTTAGATTCTAAAAACATCGATACTTATCCTTACAGTGAAAACCGTATCGGATACTTAGGACTAAACACAAACACAGATGAATTAAAAGATGTTAAAGTTAGACAAGCTATTTTATACGCATTAAACAAAGAAGATATGAATAAAGCGGCTTACTTAGATAGCAAATACTACCAAAACCCTTATTCATTCTTACCACCGAAAAATCCATTCCATACTGATGATGTAGAGAAATATACTCAAAATGTTGAAAAAGCAAAATCACTATTAAAAGAAGCTGGAGTTTCTAACTTGAAACTTAATTTAGGATATGCAAGTAACGATGCTGCAAATACTATCCAAGCAACATTCATCCAACAACAATTACAAGCAGTAGGAATTAATGTTGAGCTACGTGGTGGAGATGAGACAGCTATCTTTACAGAGTTAAGAAAACCTGGTTCTAAAGCTTACAACTTATTCTTAGGTGGATATATCATGGGTAACGATCCTGATTTATACTCTAAGCTATTTGGATCAAATGGTACTTCAAATTACTTCCAATATAGAAGTGAAAAGATTGATGGATTATTCAAACAAGGTGCAGCTGAATTAGATGAAGCTAAACGTAAAGAAGTGTACAAAAACCTTCAACAAGAAATTGCTAACCAAGCATACCTATACCCAATCGTAGATAATCAAAAAATCTTAGCGGTTAACAAACGTGTTGAAAATGTTAACGATGCTAAGTTAGTACCAATCTACACATTTGATGATTTATCAAAAATTACTCTTAAATAGTAATAGTAGTGGAAAATAAAATATAGTGTGAGGGGGAGTACGATAAAATCCTATTTATAATAAGATTTTATAGTATCTCCCTCGCTTTATTAGTTTTAAGGGGAATGTTAATTTATAATTTATATCAAAAAGACTTGTGATAAATTATAAATGAATTTCATAAAAATATAGTAATTAAAATTTTAAGGAGATTGTATGATTCGATATATTTTGAAACGTATATTACAAGCAGTACCATTACTTTTAGTAATATCGTTTATAGTATTTACTTTAATACATTTAGCACCATATGATGCTATCGATGCACAGATAACGTCGAATATGTCACAAGAAGAAATTAATATTCTTCGTGAGCAAAGTGGACTTAATAAACCATTCTTAATTCAGTATGTGGATTGGTTAGGACAAATATTGAGTGGAAATTTCGGTCACTCATTAGTAACTCACAATAGTGTAGGAGAGGAAATTCTAGCGAAAATACCTAATACGATATCATTAGTATTACCTGCATATGTAACAGCATTAGTGATTGCAATAGTACTAGGATTATTAGGGGCTGCAAATAAAGGTAAGTGGCAAGATAAACTTATCGATGCTGTAGCTTCACTTGGAATAGCTACTCCATCATTTTGGATAGCGATGATATTCATCTATGTTTTAGGATATCAATTAAACTTATTCCCAATAATAGGGATGCACACAATTGGTAAAGAGGACGATTTTGGTGATTTCTTATCACACTTTATTATGCCTTATCTAACATTAACAATTGTATTCTTTGCAGAACTTACACGTTATGTAAGGTCTTCAGCTTTAAGTCAAACAAATGAAGAGTATGTAGTGGTTCAACAAGCTTTTCAAGCGACAAAAACTCAAATTTTCACAAGGCACATTATAAAAAACGTGCTAATACCCGTAATAACTCAAGTGGGTATGTCACTGCCGATGTTAGTAACTGGAGCAATTATTACAGAAACAGTATTTAGTTGGCCAGGAATCGGACCATATATCACACAAGCAACTAGAGCATTAGATTACCCTATAATAATGGCGGTAATGTTACTGTCAGCTACATTAGTAATAGTAGGTAATTTAATTTCAGACATACTTTACTCAATAGTAGATCCTAGAATTAGAAGAGGAGGTAAGTAAGATGAAAAGATTTATTAAAATAGCTAAAAGTTCAAAAATCTATATTTTTTCACTTATTTTTATTGTGATATTAGTGTTTGTATCATTAATAGCACCTTTACTTCCTATAGATCCAGCGGCTACTGATGTAGCGAATCTATCTCAATCACCGAGTTTACAACATTTATTCGGAACGGATGAGGTAGGTCGTGATTACTTCATTCGTGTAATATATGGAGGTCGTATTTCTCTTATAGTAGGATTACTGGCGATGGTGACTGCCGTAACAATTGGAACGATAGTAGGACTTATCGCAGGTTATGTTGGTGGAGTTGTTGATACTTTACTTATGCGTTTAGTTGATGTATTATCATCTATTCCATGGTTAGTATTAGTAATTGTACTTAGTGTATTTTTAAAACCAGGAATTGATTCAATAATTATAGTAATAGGATGTTTTTCTTGGATGCGTCTTGCGAGATTAGTTCGCGCTGAAACTCTATCGGCAAAAGAATATGATTATGTAGTATATAGTAGATTTAGTGGTGTAAAAACTATCTCTATCTTAAAGAAACATATTATTCCAGCTATAATACCAACTTTAGTAGTAGCGGCAAGTGCCTCAATAGCTAACGCAATAATGACAGAAGCGGCGCTTAGTTTCTTAGGTCTTGGTATTCAACAGCCTATGACTTCTTGGGGAACATTGCTACAAAATGCACAACAAAGTCTACAACGTGCTCCTCATATGGCTATCATCCCTGGATTATTTGTAATGTTAACAATTTATTCATTCAATAATATTGGTAACTTACTTACAAAATATATTCAAAAGGAGGGAGAATAGTATGACAAACATAGTAGAATTAAAAAATCTAACGGTTAATTATAAACCAAATAAAGAAGTAGATAAACAGTTAATACACGGTATCGATATTAATTTTAGAAAAGGTCATATCACTGGTGTTGTTGGTGAATCAGGTAGTGGAAAAAGTATTCTGATGCGTAGCATAATGTCTATTCTTCCTAACAATATTTTTGATAAAAATGATAAGTTTATCTTTGATGAAAAGGAAGTTAAGAAGGGTGAAAAGTTACCAATCTCTATGATTTTCCAAAACCCTATGACCTCACTAGATCCAGTTAGAACAATTGGTTTTCACTTAATAGAAGTAATAGAAAGATTCCAAAATAAGTCTAAAGAAGAAGCAAAAAAATTAGCAATAGAGCAACTTGAAAAAGTAGGAATTCTTAATGCACCGCTTAGAATGGAGCAATATCCACATGAATTATCAGGTGGTATGCGTCAAAGAATACTAATAGCTATGGCATTACTTGCTAATCCTAAGTTATTGGTAGCAGATGAACCAACAACAGCTTTAGACGTTACGGTTCAAGCACAGATTTTATCTCTTATTAAAAAATTACAAAAAGAAACAGAACTTAGTGTTGCACTAGTTAGCCATGACTTTGGTGTAATAGCTGGAATGTGTGACTATGTATATATTATGTATAGAGGTAGAGTTGTCGAAAAAGGAAATGTTGAAGAAATCTTCAGCAATGCACAACACCCATATACAAAACAACTTCTTGCAGCGGCAAGATTAGAAAATACTAATAATGAACTTCTGACTGTTGATTATAAGGAAGACGACAAACACTATACTTGGCAAAAACTTAGCGATACTCATGAGTATCTGAAAGAGGTGGAGTAATGAGTAAAGAGTATTTAAAACTAAAAAATGTACGAAAAGTTTATAAATCTAAAGGAATGGGCAAAGAAGTCAAAGAAACTATAGCTGTTAATGATATTAGTTTAGATATTTATAAAGCTGAGACTCTAGCTGTAGTAGGTGAATCTGGAAGTGGAAAGACTACTCTAGGTAAGGGGATTTTAAATATTGATCCATTCACATCAGGGGAAGTTTTTGTGGAAGGTAATGAAAAGTCTTTAACAAAAATGTCAAAAAAAGAACTTACAGAAGTATATAGCAAGATGCAAATTATATTCCAAGATCCTTATTCATCGCTAAATCCGCGAATGAGTGCTTTAGATATAGTTATGGAAGCTTTACATAAAGAGGATAAAGAAACAGCGAAGAAAAAAGCGTTAGAAATACTAGAGTTTGTAGGGATTTCTAATGAGGATGCGTTAAAATTATCAAATGCTTTTAGTGGAGGGCAACGTCAACGTATCGGTATTGCTCGTGCAGTTGTAACAAGACCAGATTTCATTTTATGCGATGAACCAACTTCAGCTTTAGATGCTTCAACACAAGCACAAGTAATTAATTTATTAAAAGATTTACAAAAAAAATTCTCTCTAACATATTTATTCATCTCACATAACCTAGGTGTAGTAGAGTATATCGCAGATAGAATAGCTGTAATGTATAGAGGTAATCTAGTAGAATTAGGAGCAACAGCACAAATTATGAAAAATCCACAGCACGTTTATACAAAACGTCTGCTAAGTTCTATGCCGATTATTGATCCGATAAGAGCTAGAAAGATGTTCGAAGAATTCGAAGTTAGTGCAGAGGAAATAGTAATAACTGGTACTGAAAAATTCGAAGAAGTTGAAGAAGGACACTTTGTATTAAAATAAAATTTAAATACCAATCTCAAAGATTAGAAGATCTAGCTCTTGAGGTTGGTATTTTTTCAAATTATTTAAAAGAGATTTTGACAGTAGGCGAACTTTGGAGTAAAATAATAATATTATTACATAATATGGAAAAGAGGAGCTATTATGGCTAAGAAAAAAGAAATTAAAACAAATGCTATGCGATTTTTAGATGAAAATGGTGTAGAATATAATCATTTTGAATTTGATGCAGAAAGTGATGCTGCGAAGACTGGTGTAGGAGTAGCTGATATTATCGGGCGCGACCACAATCAAGTATTTAAAACAATTATGACTACAGATGGCAAAGGAAACTATGTTGTAGGAGTACTTATGAGTGAAGATAGCATAAACTTTAAGAAACTTGCTAAGGCGGCAGGTGTGAAAAGTTTATCAATGTTACCACTTAAAGACCTGACAAAAATTACAGGATATGTAAAAGGTGGATGTTCACCATTTGCGATGAAAAAACTATTCCCGACTTTTGTAGATGAAAAATGTCGTGAAGTAGAAACGATTATTGTTTCTGCAGGTAAAGTAGGTCACCAAGTAGAAGTAAAACCAGAAGTGTTAGAGCAACTTATCGGAGCTCAAGTAGTAGACTTCAAAGCTGAATAAAATAGAGAAAACGACTTTTAATAATGATAATTGATGTATCTTATTATTTGAGTCGTTTTTATTTTTTGACAAAAATTAATATATATTCAGTAAAATTTAAATATTAAAAATTTATAGATTATTGTTGAAAAAAGACAACAAATCACTCTAAAAATTGCTGAAAACGTATGAAGTAACAATATTCATCTTAATTGAAAAAGTATTGTAACATAATTGAAATAGTTTAGATATTCTACTGAAACTTTGTTTTGTTATACTAATAGGAGTAAGGAGGCGTAGTATGTTATTTGATACACATGCGCATCTAAATGATGATGCTTATTTAGAAGACTTAGAAGAAACTATTGCTCGTGCGAAAGAAGCGGGAGTGAAATTAATAAACATAGTTGGTTTCGATAATAAAAGTATAGAAAAAGCACTGGAAATTACAGCTAAATATGACTTTTTATATTTAACAGTTGGTTGGCACCCAGTAGAAGCAATAGATTTCACAGAAGAAAAATATGAAATGATAAAAAATATTGCTTTAACAAATGATAAGGTAGTAGCAATCGGTGAGATTGGTTTAGATTATCATTGGGATAAAAGTCCAAAAGATGTTCAAAAAGAAGTATTTAGAAGACAAATTCAACTAGCTAAAGAAGTAAATAAACCGATAGTAATTCACACACGTGATGCTATGGCAGACACAATACAGATACTTCAAGAAGAAAAAGCTAGTGAAATTGGTGGAATAATGCACAGCTTTTCTGGTTCTGTAGAAAGTATGAATATTATGCTAAAAGAGAACTTCTACATTTCATTAGGAGGTCCAGTAACATTTAAAAATGCGAAGACACCTAAAGAAGTAGCAAAAGCTTGTCCATTAGATAAGTTGTTAATTGAAACGGATTGTCCGTATTTAACACCAACACCATATAGAGGAAAAAGAAATGAACCTGCATATGTGCATTATGTAGCACAAGAAATTGCAGATCTTAAAGAAATGTCGTATGAACAACTAACTAAACAAACATTCAATAATGCATGTACGTTGTTCGGATTAGAAGATAAAAAGGAGATTGATTAACAGAATGAAATTAGGTAGAATTATTGCAGCAGCAGCAACATCAGGATTATTATTATCAGGAGCTTTCGTAGTAGCGGAAGAATATACAGGGCACAATGTTTTCGCCGTAAGTTTAGATAACGGAAGTAAAGTTGAGCTAAAAGCTAAAAAAGGAACAGTAAGAGAAGTTCTTATTGCTAATGATATTCCTTTTGGAGCAGATGATAGAGTAGAACCAGGACTAGATACAAAAGTAAACGGTGGGGAAACTATTAACATCTATAAAGCCCATGAAATAACAATCGTTGATGGTAATACAACTACAGTAAGAAAAACTACTTACAAAAAAGTTGGAGATATCTTAAAAGAATTAAACATTACTCTTGGAGAAAACGATAGAGTAACATCAGATTTAAATAAAGAAGTAGCAACAGTTGATACTATTAAAATCGTAAGAGATGGAAAAGCTACAGAAGTTAAAAAAGAAGAAATCAAATTTGAAACAAAAGAAGAAAAAGATGATTCTAAATATGTAGATGAAAAAGTTACTAAAGTTGAAGGTAAAAATGGAGAAAAAGAAGTAACTTATAATGTTGTAAGAGAAAACGGAAAAGAAGTCTCTAGAGAAGTTGTTTCAGAAAAAGTACTTACAGAAGCAACAACTAAAGTAGTTGTAGTAGGAACTAAACAACGTCCAGCAGATCAACAAAAATCAGCTAGTCAATCAGCTGCTTCAAGCCAATCATACTCAGCTCAATCAACTCCAGCTCAATCATATTCATCAGCTGGTGGTTCAGTAAGATTATCAAATGGTAATACTGCAGGAGCAGAAGGAGCGGCAGCAGCTCAAGAGATGGCTCGTCGTACAGGAGTTTCAGCTTCAACTTGGGAACACATTATTGCACGTGAATCAAACGGACAAGTAAATGCTAGAAATGCTTCAGGAGCTAGTGGATTATTCCAAACTATGCCAGGATGGGGATCTACAGCAACAGTTCAAGACCAAATCAATGCAGCTACTCGTGCATACAAAGCGCAAGGTTTAGCAGCTTGGGGAATGAGATAATATAAACAAAAAGGCGATCACTTGATCGTCTTTTTTTTAATTTTATATTCTCTTTTCAACTAATTTGAATGTTACAAAAGATATTGCAGAACAAATCACGATTGCAATTGCACTAGAGTGGAAGATATTACCAATTCCTACTAGAGGTGAAACGACACCACCTAAGAAAAATGGCACGAATCCAAAGAATGCAGATGCGCTACCAGCACGCTCACGTTCTAAACTCATAGCAATAGCAGAACCAGCAGGTAATATGAAACCTAGCCCCAGTAGAAGAAGGAAAAATCCAGCTTCAATGAATAGGAAAGGTAACGTTAATGTTAAAACGATTGCTAGATATATACTAACTGCTAGCATAAGTGATAATCCAAGTTTGATACTATTTTTTTCTTTAAAGTTACCAGCGCTTTTACTACCTAAAACTATAGCAAAACCATTAAGACCAAAACACAAACTGTACATCAATGGAGTTAAATTATAGTGTGTTTGTAAGATAAATGGAGATGCAGCTATATATGCAAACATTGCAGCTAAGGCGAATCCTTGTATGATAACTAGGGCAAAGAACAGTTTATTTTTTGCGACTAGGATGATCGAGTAATAAGTTTTAGTTATAGGAAGATTCAATCGTTTACTAGACTCTAGTGATTCATGGAATTTGAAACTTACAACTAATAAGATAATACCTATTACAGCAAGAGTTACGAATATTCCGCGCCAGTCTGTAAGTTGAAGTAATAGACTCCCTAATATAGGAGAAAATATAGGTGCTAATCCATTAACTGCCATAAGTAATGCAAAGAATGCAGCTAGTTCACGTCCATGGTATAAATCAGTAGAAATAGCACGAGAAATAACTACAGCACCTGCAGAAGAAACACCTTGGATAAATCTCAATGTTATCATTGCGTAAACATTCGGAAAGATAATAATAGCTAGTGTACTTATTAAATATATAACTAAGCTTATTATTAATGGATTTTTACGTCCATATTTATCGCTGATAGGTCCAATAAGCAATTGCCCTAATGCAAGACCAACCATACTACCTGTTAGAGTAAGTTGAATTGTTGAGGTACTAGCATTGAAGAATGATGTCATAGTAGGCAATGCTGGTAAATATAAGTCTGTAACAAATGGCCCAAAAGCCGATAAAGTTCCTAAAAATAGAACTAAAAATAATTTAGAATTTCTTTTTAATGTCATATTGATTCCTTTCGATTTTTTGAAATATGCTACGTATTATAGCATAAAAAAATTTTTTTCGTAAGTTTTTTTTCTTTATAGAACTAAAAATAATTAATATGAAATTTTATATTTATTGATAATAAATCTTAACTAAATATTTTACTGTTTTTAAACGTGGTTAATTTGATTTTTGTACTTAACATAAAAGATATTAACTTTATATTTTTAAATATTATTTTGTATTCAAACTAGGGAGTGTATAATGTTTTTTATCTTCTTAAAAAACAGTTGTATCAAGGGTTTAGGTTTGTTAAAATAAAAGTATAAAGTAGAAAAGGAGGTTGTTAATATGGTAAAAAATTCTCAGAAATTTAAGCATCCTAAGGGGCTTTGGCTTATTAATGTAATGATAGCCATTCAGAGTTACGCATCATACGCAACATCAGGTTTTTTAATATTATTTTATACTTATTCTGTAGAACAAGGTGGATTAGGGTTAGATAAAACATTCGCAGGGGACGTAATGGCTTATCTAGGAACAATTGGTTCGCTTTTACCACTTCTTGGGGCATATTTAACTGATAAATACATTGGTATGCAACGTGCAATTCAGTTCGGTATTCTATTTAACTCGATAGGGACACTGTTCACTGCATTTGCTCATGGTAGATTCTACGTCTTCTTAATAGGGGTAATTATTAACTCGATTGCTGGAGCATTCTTCCGTGGTAACCTATCAGCTATTGTAGGAGAACTATATGATCAAAAACAAGTATCTATGAAAGATGCTGCATATAGTATATTCTATACTTTCGTAAATATCGGAAGCTTACTTGGCCCAATTATCGGTGGTCTAATTTACCAAGATTGGGGAGCTACAAAAGGAGCAGATGGTAAAATCGCTGTTTACGGATTTACACCAGCGTTCTTAATGGTTTCTATCTGTTTATTTATTACATTCTTATTATTTACATTTGGTAAAAATAAATTACTAGGTGATTCAGGAAAATATCCAGTTGGTAAAAATAAACATGAATCTGCTGAAGAAAATAAAGAAGATTTAAAAGGATCTAAATATGATAAAGGTCGTTTATATGCTGCTGTTATAATTTTTGTATTCTCTACAGTTTTCTGGTCAGCGTATTTCCAAACACAAACAACAATTACTCTTATGACAGATGAGCTTGTAAATTTAAATGTGTTAGGATTTGATATGCCAATTACTTGGTTAGTTTCATTCAACGGATTTTTATGTATAGTACTTGCTCCACTATTTGGATGGTTTTGGATGAAAAAAGCAGAAAAAAATAATGACTGGAAAGTTGCTACGAAAATGGGTTGGGGTATGCTACTAACTGGTTTAGGATTTGTATGTTTTGTACTAGGACTTCAATCATTAGGTGGAAAACTAGATGGATCAATAAAAATGAGCATTTGGTACGTACTAGGTGGATACTTCGTACTAACAGTAGGGGAATTACTAGTATCACCAATTGGTATGGCATTGTTCAGTAAATTATTACCTAAAAAATTCGCCGCTATGTCTATGGCAATGTGGTATTTCACATATGTTGTATCTTCATGGATTACAGGTAAAACAGTAGGTTGGACTGAAACTTGGGGTTATGAAAAAGTATTAACTATAATTGCAATAATTATGGGAGTATTAGGTGTGCTGTTATTTATCATAGCTAACCCACTAGAAAAAATTATGGCTCTTGATAAAATTGGAAAAGAAGATGAAGAAGAGCTAGAAGTACAACAAGCTTAATAAATAAAAAGACTGACTTAAATAATCGAAAGTGATTAATTTAAGTCAGTTTATTTTATATCAAAATCTATAGAATCAATATTCATAATAAGTTTATTATTTATAAACCAAATTAATGAAAATACATAAATAGCATAAGTAAAAAATAATAAAGAAGAAAGAATAGTAATTTTATTATTTTTTAAAAATATGAAATTCAATAAAATTATTATTAAGTAAACAACAACAGAAATTAACAAGCGTTGTTTATTTTTTTTTGCCCAATTATTGTATTTTCCCAATAATTCAGCTTTTTTAGCTTCGTTATTCACAAAATTCCTCCTAAGTTTTATATATAAAATTATAACAAATAAAAGAGTAAGCTGCAATTAAATAACTAAAGTGTAAAAAAGTGAATAATATTTGTATATATTCCCTATTTATGTTGATTGAATACAAATAAATATGATATAATTAAGTTGCCATATTATACACAAATTGGAGGCAATATGTCTTATACAAGAGATTATATATTTGAAAAAATAATAGAAAAACTACCTACTTTAAAAATTCACGAACGACGAGAAAAAGATAATAGTGTTTTTATTTTAGAGTATGAAAATCGTCGTGCAAAAATAGATATAGATAGTTTTGTCAGAAAGCTAGGAGATAAGAAAACTAGCAAAGGGGATAAAAAAATAGAAGAGTTTGTCTACTATATAGTAGAAAATTTCAGTGCACAAACAAGTGTTTCTTTAGATAATATTAATGAAGAACAATTATTGAAAAATATTTATCCCGTAGTAAGAGCTAGCAGTTTTAACAAAGATAATGAGAAAGATCTTGTTAGTTTTGAACATACAAATGAAACTAAAATTTATTTAGCGTATGATTTTAAAGATGGCTATAAATTGCTAGACAGTAGTTTTTTAGATAAATTCTCAAAAAATAAGCAAGAAGTTTTAGAAGTTGCTAAAAACAATTTAGAAAACTTACCACTTAAGTATAATGTGGATGAAGTTGCAGGGAATAGATTTTATTTCCTAAATGCAAAAGATGGTTATGATGGAGCTAGAATATTTGATAAGAATGTATTAGATTATTTCTATAAGAAAATAGGTGATTCATTTTATGTCGGCTTGCCACATCAAGATACGTTAATTATCGCAGATATAAATAATAAACAGGGCTTAGAAATTTTGCAAAAAATGATGGTTCATTTTTTTACGGAAGGGCTTGTGCCAATAACAACAATTACATTTAAATATGATGGAAAAGAACTAGAGAGTTATTTTATTTTTGTAGAATAACTTTAAAAATTAAAATTAAGTATAGGAGAGAGAGTCATGTTATTTTTTTACAATAAGAAAATGTTAGGAGAAACATTATTAATTACTATTCAAAGTAAAGAAGAGGTAACATACGAGGAGAAAAAAAATATCACTCTAATTAAAGATGAAAATGGTGCTTTAGTTGGGTTAAATATTTTTAATGTTGAAAACTTGAAATTAGATGGAGAAGGAAGTATTGATTTAACAGAAGAACAAAAAGAAATTCTTCAAAAACGTTTAGAAAAAAATGGAATCAAAATTGATTTAGAAGGAAACAATGACGATTTCTTCGTAGTTGGAGAAGTTTTAAGTTGTGAAAAACACCCAGATGCTGATAAGCTAAAAGTAACGGAAGTAAAAGTTAGTGAAGATGAGATATTACAAATTGTCTGTGGAGCTCCTAATGTAGAAGCAGGTCAAAAAGTTGTTGTAGCATTAAGTGGTGCGATGATGCCAAGTGGTTTATTAATTAAAAAATCAAAATTACGTGGTGTAGAATCAAACGGAATGCTATGTTCAAAACGTGAATTAGGATTACCACAAGAAGAAGCACGAGGGATTTTAGTATTAGGTGCCGATACTAAAGTAGGAACTCGAGTTAAAGATTTGAATCTTAAATAAAATCTAGCTTAGGAGGTGTAAAGTATGGTTAATTGGAAAAAGTGGTTTTTAGAAGAAGATGAAGATGAGATATTCGAAGAAGAGATATCGCGTAAAGAAAAGAAAGAAAGTTCTTTAGAAACTAGGGAAAGAAGAACTGAAAACAAGAGAAAAGAAAGAGTCTATTATGAAGATGAAGAAGATTTTGAAATAGACTTTAGTTCTAGAAAGTCTAAGAGAACATTTGAAGAAGATGAGTTTGAATCAGATTTTGGAAACAGAAGAAAAAGAGAGAAAACTCAAGAGAAATTTGAAGACTATGAAGAAGTAAACCTTGAGGATTTTGAAATAGATAAATTCGAAGATGATGATTATGAAGAAGACTTCGAACAAGAGAGAAAATCTAAAAAAGAAACTGGATTCTTCACTAAATTCAAGAATTTATTTAAACAAAATGATGAAGAATTAGATGATGACTTTTTAAATGAAGAGCTTCTTGAAGAAGATAAAGATGATGAGGCTGAAGATTATAAAACATATCTAGAACGCCAAAAACGCGAACAAAAAGAAAAAGCTAAACTAGCTAAAAAAGAACAATCAAGAGTAGTAAAAGAAGAAGACTTTGAAGATTATGAAGACGAGGAAGAATACGAAGAAGATAAAAAAGTAGGATTCTTCTCAAGGCTTAAAGATAAATTGTTTAACGTAAGTGAAGATGAGATTGATCAAGAAGAGTTAGAAGCGGTATTAGATGATTATGAGGAAGAAGAATACGAAGAGGAAACTCCAGTTAAGAAAAAACCTCAAGTATCTGTTGAAAGATTTGATTCTGAATCCGAAGAAGAACTTGAGATTGAGTTTGTAGATGAAGTTAAAGAAGAGGCTAAATTTGAAGAAATTGATATTACAAAATATGAAGAAAAAGAAGAGAAAGCTTCAGCTAGAACAGTTACAGACTTAGGAGATGCATTGAAGAAACTTGGTGTTACAAATTCTGAAATAACTGACGTTGATATCTTTGATGAGAAACCAACAAGAAGAAAACACCCAACGCTTGCAGCTGTTCGTACTAAGAGATTAAAACAAGACCATAAGATTGATGAACTTGGAGATAGTGTAGTACTAGGGAAGGATAGTAGTGAATTAAAACAAGAAGTAGCTACTTCATTCAAAGGTCAAACTCAAGAGGAAACTCAAGTTCAAGAAGAAAGAGTTACTAAAAATAAAGAAGCTCGTAAAGAATTTGAAGAAAACTTTAATTCTTTAGAGAGAAGAAGCGATAAAATCGAAAAAGATAATCCACTATACGTTAAGAAAAACGAAAAATTAGATGGAATTTTTGATGAAATTCGTGAAAAAGAAAGTAAAACTCACGAGAAAGAAGCTCCAGCACTTGAGGTAAGAGAACTTGATGCGGAAGGAAGTCGTCGTGAAAAATTAAAATATACTTCTGTACATGATGTGTTAGAAGGAAATGAAGATTTATTCGAAGATGATATCGATAGAGTAAGTAAAAAACTTGTTGGTGAAAGATTCGAAGAAAGCCAAGAATCTAGCGAAGAAGTTGAAAACTTCAGAAAAGGTTTATATGAAGGTAAGAAATCTGAGAATACTCAAGAAAGAACAGCCTTAGATGAGCTTATTAAAACTGAGAATATTGATGTTTCTCCAAGAAAAGAAGAAACTCTTCCTGAAATAGAAGAACTTAATGAAAATTTAGCTGACCTTAAGAAAGAAAAACAAGAAGAAACTTATGTTGATTTAGTTCAAGAAGCGGCTAAAATAGAAGACATTGAAGTTGAAGATTACGAAGAAATTAAAGAAGTTAAAAAAGATAGACTTTCTGGTTACAGTGATTATCATTTAAATGAAGATGAAATCGAAGAGTTAGAAGAACAAAACTATCTTGAAGAATCTGCAGATTCAGTAAATATTGATAGCTTAATAAGAGAAGTATCTCCAAACAATAAGATTATTAAAAAAGCTAATGATGTAGATAAATTTACAGACGAAAAAGTTGTTCCTAAAGAAGTAGTTGAGAAGAGAGTAGAAGATGCTAAAGCTCACGAAGAAAGTGAACAAGTTGAAGAAGTTGAACGCGGAATAGATTATACAGAAAAATTATACACTAATGATGTCTCTGAGTACTTTGATAAAGGTAATGGAACTAAGTTAGGTGAATATAAAACTGTAGATTATGGATATAGACCAGTAAGTAAAGAAAAAATTGAAAATAATCAAAAAATACTTGATGCAATTTTTGAAAAATATTCTTCATCAGGAATTTCTACATCGACTAAATCAGTAACAAGTCAAATGATGAGTTCAAATACTATCACTCCTAAATCACGTAGTGTAGGTAAATTTAAACCATCTCCAGTATATTCTTCTGTATATGGTTCAGCAACACGTAATACAGCTGAAAATTCAAATAAACCAGTTGGTATATCAACTACAGGATTATCTATAAATAATGAAGTGAGTAAAACTACACTTGAAGTAAAAAAAGATGAACCAAAAATAGCTGAAAAAAAAGCAGTAGAAGCTAAAGCTGCTACAGAAATAAGTAATGCTAATATCTATAAAGAAATTGCCTCACAAGAAGAGACAGTTTGGAATATAGGTTCAGCAAAACGAGTACCTAAAAATAAGGTTAAAAATAAAAAATAACTAGATAATCAGTAACAAAGAGGATGGCTTTTGAGCCATCCTCTTTGTTTAGGATATTTCATTGGAAGAAAAAAACTTAGCTATAGACTGAATTTTTAATATTGAAATGAAATATAAGAAAATAAATAAGGGAGTGACTCAAAAATCGTGATTTCAGAGAAATCGATTTTATCGAGCCAATCCCTTGTTATTAATTTTAATCTATTACATATTGACCAGGGCTTATTGTATTTACGATAGTTTCAAATAGAATTATTCCAACTACGTTTAACATAAGTCGAGAACGAATTTTTTTTCTGTTTTTTGGTGCATCGTAGACTTTTATTAAGTGATCGCTCATTTTAGCAAGAGGGCTATTCACAAGGCTAGTGATTGATAAAATAGTTGCACCGTGTTGTTTCGCTGCTAAGACGCAATCATTAATTACGTCTGTATTTCCCCCTAGAGAAAATACTAGAATTACATCATCTTTTGTACAAATATCAGGGATTCTTTTAATAGAATAATGTTCAAAATAATCATTGGCCCAAAGATTTATAAGTTTAAGCTTTCTATTGAAATCACTCATAACCATATAACTAGAACCACTACCTAAACAAAAAATACGACGTGCATTAATTATTTTATCAGCAAAAATATCAAAATCATCTTGATTAAGAATAGACATAGTACGTGAAAATTCGACACTAAGTTGTTCTTTTAAGTTGTTAAAGGTAGATGAGGTCGCCTTATTATTTTTAGCTAACTCTTTGCTTATTTTCAAATCATATTTTAAGTCAATAAATGTGTTATATCCCAATTTTTTACAAGCCCGAATTACAGTAGAAGAAGAAACAAGGATTTCTTGTTTAATTTCTTTTAGAGTGGTATGTTCAATATTATCTTGTTTCATTAGATAATCAATAGCTTGTTGTTCCGAAATCGATAGTCTATCATAGTTTTCTTTTAAATTCTCAAAAAACATAAAAAAGTTCCCCCTATAGTAAAATTTACTAAAGATTTTCATTTGATTACTCAGCATAAAGTATCATATCACAAAATATAGAAAAATAAAAGCTATATTGTTAAGGTTTTCTATAGTTCAGTAAAATTTTACTAAAATAGTAATAAATTACAAATCAAGAAACTTTTAGGCGAAATCGAAAAAATCGTTTTCAAATCTGTTATAATGTACCTATAAAAAATAACAAAGGAGAAAAGGTAATGGCAAAGAAAAAAAATAAATTCGTTTCTGCTTTTGAGCAATTCGGACGTTCGTTCTTATTACCAGTATCTGTACTTCCTGGTGCAGGTATTATTAAAGGGATCGGGACAGCCTTCAGTAATTCAAACACACTAAAAATGTTCCCAGCATTAAAAAATGACATTATTCAATTTATTATGAAATTCCTAATCGTATTAGGAGATACAGCATTCAACAACTTACCAATTATTTTTGCAGTTGGGGTAGCTGTAGGTTTAGCAAAACGTGAAAAAGGTTCTGCTGCACTTTCTGGTTTACTAGGATTCATCGTATTACACTACGTACTTAACTTCCTATTGGTACAAAGTCACAAATTAGTAGATACTAGTAAATTATCAAGTAACGAAGCAAAATTAGCATTATCAAATGCCATGCAGACAAAAGTACTTGGTATTCAAACAATGGACCTTAGTGTATTCGGGGGTATCATTGTAGGTATAGTTGTATACTTCGTCCATAAGTGGGCTGTTAAAGTTCAATTACCAACAGTTATTGGATTCTTCAGTGGACCACGTTTCGTACCTATCGCAACTATCGTAATCATGTCAGCAGTTGCAACTGGACTATTCTTCGTATGGCCTCCAGTACAAAAAGGTATTAGTGCATTATCAATCTTCATCCTTAAATCAGGACCTATTGGAACGTTCCTGTATGGTTTAGTAGAAAGAGCATTATTACCATTCGGTCTTCACCACGGTTTAAACTGGCCAGTTCGTACAACAGAACTAGGTGGAGCTTGGGAAATTGGTGGACAACGTGTAGTTGGTACAATCAACGCTTACTTAGCTTCATTAGCTGATCCAAACGTACAACATGTAGATCCAAGTATTACAAGATTCAACGGTGGTAAATTCGTTTACTTCATGTTCGGTCTTTCTGGTGCAGCTTATGCAATGTACAAAACAGCTGATGAGAAAAAACGTAAAGTTGTAGGATCATTATTATTCGCAGCTGCAGGTACTTCATTCTTAACTGGTATTACAGAACCAATCGAATTTACATTCTTATTTGTAGCTCCAATTCTTTATGTAGTACACGCATTCTTAGCTGGTTCAGCATTATTCGTAATGCACATGTTAGGAGCAGGGGTCGCTACTCCAACTGGACACGGATTTATTAACTGGGTAATCTACGGAGTACTTCAAGGTCCTAAAACAGCTTGGTGGTTAGTACCAATCGTAGGTGTAGTTTACTTCTTCATCTACTATATCGTATTCAGATTTATGATTGTTAAATTCGATCTTAAAACTCCTGGTCGTGAAGACGGAGATGATGTTAAATTATCTAATAAAAATGAAGCTCGTGCTAAACTTGGTGTAGAAATCGCTACAATCGGTAAAGAAGAAGCACCAAAATCAGTAGACGTAGCTGCTGGTGATGATGAAGTAATGGAAACAGTACAAAAAACACCAGAAGGAATTAGAAAACAAGCGATTGAATTAGTTAAAGCACACGGTGGACCAGATAACATCGAAGCTGTAGATGCTTGTATAACTCGTTTAAGAATTAATGTAAAAGATAAAAGCTTAGTAGACCAAGAACGTATTACAACGAAACTTGGAGCTATGGGATTTGCAGAAAGTGATATGCAAATGCAATCAATTTACGGATCTCATGCTAATGTATTAAAAATGGAAATCCAAGAAATGCTTGGTATGGAGGAATAATTTCATGAAGAATTTGTTTGTTACAGACTTAGACGGTACATATGTTAAGAATTCAGTGTTCGTAGAACAAGAAGATTTAAAAGCGTATCATGATGCGAAAAAATACGGGGATTTCTCAGTTGCGACTGGGCGTTCTGTTGAAGAAATCAAATATATTGCAGAAGGCAATGATATGGATGTTACACACATGATAGGGTTTAACGGAGCGGTCGTAACAAGACAAAATGAAGTTCTTTTTGAAAAACATATTCCTACTAAAGATTTAACTGGAATATTCGAATATCTAAAGGAAAGCAAATTAATATTCGATGCTTTAGATGGAAAACAACGTATCGGTAATTTTGATCATGAGAAGAAAGATAGATTGTGGAACATGGAACTAATTTGTGTTGAGAATCCTTTTGAAATACTAAAAGGAAAAACAATCTATAAAATAAATGTAAGACCAACAAAAGACCAATTAGATTATCATTACGATATAATGAAAGAGAAATTTCCAGAAGTAGAGATTTATAAATCAGGTTCAACACGTATGGAAATCACAGCAAAAAATATTTCTAAAGCTAGTGGTATAGAAGCTATCAGGTCAGGGTATGATAGAGTAATAGCTTTAGGAGACTCAGGGAATGACGTGGATATGTTTAAAGTAGCAGATATTTCATACTGTATGAACCGCGCGCCACAAGAAGTGAAAAACCAAGCTACACATGTAGTAGAAGATTTTGCAGCGGCGATAAAACATTTTGTAGAAAACTATAAATAGTAAAAAAGAACCGGCAGAGATGCTGGTTCTTTTTTACTATTTCATGTATTAAAGTCAATAAATAAAATCCAGGGGTTGACCCAAAAGACCTAAAACTTAACAAAGTTCCTATGAGAACTCATAGACGCAGTGGATTTTTAATATTTCTAATATTTCTCCAATATTTTACCTCTTACCGCTGAGATAAGATAAAGTGAACCTGTAATTAGAAGAGTTTCATCATCTTTCAGATTGGGAATAATATTATTTAAAGCAACTTCATAATTCTCATATTTAGTAACATGAGTATCCCCAAAACTTTGAACTAGATTATCAAGATTTGATTCTTTAATCTCGATTGGAACTTTAGTTGCTGAGAATTCAGCAGGGATAGTTTTTAATTTTTCAATCATATCTTTATAGTCTTTGTCTTCAAGAATACCAAGTAGAATTTTCAATTTAGGGAATTTTTGCTTATTTAGGTAGGCTACTAAACTATCTATTCCATCATTATTATGAGCGCCATCTAATAGAATATTGTTACGAATCCATTCTAAACGTCCAACCCAAACTGATTTGCTTAGAGCTTCTTTTATAACGTCATCTTCTATATCGATAATACTACGTTTTTTCAGATTAGATAATGCTTCTAAAGCTAAAGATGCATTAAAAGTTTGGTGTGCACCGACCATTTTAGTAGAATAATCTACACCTTTATATGAGAATTCGTTACCTCTAGCTTCGACTTTGTTCACAACGATATCTTCTTCGTTTAGTATGCTTAAGTTAGCATTTTTATCCTGACAGATGTCTTTTATTACATTTACAACACCTTCACTAGCAGGATATATTAGGACATTATCATTTTCTTGGATAATTCCACTTTTTTCATATGCAATTTTTTCAAGAGTATCACCAAGAATCGCAGTGTGATCTAGACCAATTTTTGTAATAATAGATAATACTTTTTCTTTAAAAATATTTGTTCCATCGTATCTTCCACCAAGACCAACTTCCATAATGACGAAATCTGTTTTTTGATTTCTAAAGTATAATAAAGCTACACCAGTGATGATTTCAAAGAATGACAGTTTGTCACTAGGGTCTGGATTGTTTTTGTCGTAAGTTTCTTGAACTAGTTTGAATAATCGGTAGGCTTCTTTATATGAAATAAAATCATCATTAACACGAATTCTATCGTTAAAACTTAGCATACCAGGGCTTGTGTATAATCCGACTCTATACTTAGTTTTTAAGATATCTTTTAAATAAGAACAAGTAGATCCCTTACCATTAGTACCAGCAACATGAATTACTTTAAGATCTTTTTCAGGATGGTCGAAAAGTCCAAGAATATGTTCCATTCTGTGAAGGCCAAGTTTCATTCCAGTACGTTCTATTTTATACGATGAAGTAATAAGAAGTTCTTCACAAACATACTCAATTGCGTAGTTTACAATTTCATCTTCATCTAAAGTTAGAAGTTTTTCAGCAAGTTGCTCTAAACTTAACCGATTGAAAAGTTCTAATATGTTATTTTTATCTTCTAAATTATTTTCTTTTAAATATTTCTCAAATTTTATTTTACAATTCAAATTCATAAATAAACACCAACATTTCTAATAATATACACTTAATTTTATAATGTTAAAGATGAATTGTAAAGGATATAATTTTGGTGATCTTAAAGGAGGTGTTTGGGTAATAGTTATTTTATGATAACTACAATGCAATAAAGTGCGTACTTTAATTTTAATTGTTAGTATGTTAGTATAATTAGTGAAGAAGTTAGAAATCAAGAAAGGAGAACAACATGATAGCAATGACAGGTGTAACAGGAAAATTAGGTGGAAGAGTAGCGGAATTTTTAAGTGAACAAGGGATAGAAACAGTTCATATCGCAAGAAACCCTATGAAAGCTAAGAAATACAGTGATGCAGAAATAAGAAAGGCAAGTTACGAGAATAGTGAAGAAAGTCGTGCGGCATTAACTGGAGTAAAAACATTATTAATGGTATCAGCAAAAGAAAATGCAAAAAGGGTAGAAGAACACATTGGATTTATTGATGCAGCTAAAACAGCAGGCGTAGAACATATTGTATATATTTCATTCTATAATAATAAAGAAGATGCAACATTTACTTTATCACGAGATCACTATCAAACAGAAAAATATATAAAAGAACAAGGATTACAATATACATTTCTTAGAGATAATTTTTATTTAGATTTCTTTTTAGATATGTGTTTTGAATATGGAGAACTTCGAGGACCGGCAGGGGATGGTTTAGTGTCTGCAGTAGCGCGTAAAGATGCTTCAGATATGGTAGTGGCAGTCATGTTAAATACAGAAGAATATAGAAATAAAGTATTAAACTTAACAGGTCCACGAAATCTATCGATGAAAGAAATCGCTGAGATTGTTAGTGAAAAAACAGGTAAGGAAATTCCATATTACAATGAAACAGTAGAAGAAGCATATAAATCACGTCGAAAATGGGAAGCAGAACAATGGGAATATGATTCATGGGTAAGTACATATATAGCTATAGAAAAAGGTGAACAAGAAGGAGTGTCACTAGATATAGAAACAGTATTAGGAAGATCAGCAACATCATTAGAACAACTTTTAGAGGAGTATGTTGAGGGGAAATAAAATAAAGATAAGGTGACAATGTATAACAAAGTCACCTTATTTCTATTTATTATTTTTGAAAAAATCATCTTCATTTTGTTCGCTATGAGAGAATCGAATTATTATAATCTCATTATTCAAAGAATTGATTGAGTAATAAAGAATATATTGCATAACTAATGCTTTTCTAATGCAAATACCACTTATATATTTATTTTGAATTAACTTGTAACTATTTGGAAATAAACATATATTGTTTATTGTTGATCGAAGTTTTTTTAAAAAGTTTTTAGTTGCTGTAGGACTAGCTATGGTAAATTCAAGGTAAGATAAGATATCATCGAGATCTTTTTCTGCATGTGAAGTAAATTTATATTTATACTCCATATTTTTTCTCTAAATTCGAAAGAACTTTTTCTCCATCGATAAGTTTATTCTTTTTGATATCTTCAATACCTTCTAATAATAGTTTAGCTTCTGATAATTCCTTATCAGTTGATAATTTTAAATCAAAAGGGATTCCATTTGCTCTTATAGTAGCTCGTAAAAATAAATTAACAGCTGTTGTCATACTTAATCCCAGTTCAGAGTATATTTTATCCGCATTTTCCTTAATAATTCTATCTGTACGTATATTTAGATTTGTTGTTGGCATAATATCACCTCTTTACTTGATTATATCATTTCTTCGGTTGTTGTCAACACAAACAACGAAAATTTAAAAGGAAATATATCTATTATAATAGTAAGTTTAGAGGATAATGAAAATATAAATTTTAATTACATTTTAATTTCATTCTAAAGTTCGCGTAAAGTAAGTGGGATATAATATAAACATAACAAAACTTAATAATATTTTTTTTCATAATATACGGTCCATCGAAAGATGGGCCTTTCTCCATTTTTAAAGATTGTTTTCAAAACTTTTCAACTTTAATTTCATTTTAATTATAGTCTAAAGTTCATGTAAGGTAAGCAGGATATAATATAAATATAACAAAACTTAATAATATTTTTTTTCATAATATAAATGGCTCATCGAAAGATGGGCCTTTCTCCATTTCTAGGGAGTATTTTCAAAACTTCTCAACTTTAATTTCATTTTAATTATAGTCTAAAGTTTATGTAAGGTAAGTGGAATATAATATAAATATAACAAAACTTAATAATATTTTTTTTCATAATATATGGTCCATCGAAAGATGGGCCTTTCTCCATTTCAGGGGATTATTTTCAAATTTTTTCAACTTTAATTTCATTTTAATTATAGTCTAAACTTTGCTTAAGGTAAGTGGGATATAATATAAACATAACAAAACTTAATAATATTTTTTTTCATAATATACGGCTCATCGAAAGATGAGCCTTTCTCCATTTTTGGGGTATTTTTTGATTTCGAGTTTAAAATATTTAGATAATAGATATTTTTTTTAATCGGTTAGTCGTAATTCTATCGAGTCCAAAGGATGAAGATAGAATGTACGAATAACACATGCTACAGAAACTAGAGTTTTTAGGACGAAAGGACGAGAAAATTCTTAGTTTCGAATCAGTGAAATATACGGTCCATCGAAAGATGAGCCTTTCTCCATTTTTATGGAGATTTGACAAGTAATAATTTTTAAGATATTATTAGGGTGTATTGAGAGCCTTATTGATTAAGGAGAGATACTTGAAGAAGAGAAAACCTTATTAGTTAAGGTTAAATAAAAGGCATAACTATTTGATATATCTAATTTATTTAGATAGAATGAATTAAGATAACCATTTTAAAAATTTTGTGAATGTTCATACTGTTAAGGGATTAGCAAATGAAAAATCTAGATTTTTAGAAATTAAGTTAGAACAATTCTATAAAGAATCGAATAGTGTGCAAATATTTAGTATAGATGATATTTGCGAAGGTGTAGATATGGATATTAGATTTGAAAAAGGTATAAGCAAAAACAATTCTCTAGTGATCTGTGAATGGTCGAATGAGAAAGGTGAAGAATTTCAAAAGCAATGGATGGGATTAAAGGTTTCTTATCCTTTAAATTTAAATAAGATACAGAAATTAGAGAATATATTTTCTATTTTTCATGAAGAAGAATTTCTTGGGATAATACAAATTATAAAAATCGAGGGAGATAATGTGCATTTAGGGAGATTTATTTTAAATCCACAAAAAGTAGGGAAAGGTCTTGGAAAGAATGCATTAGGGGCATTTGTTCAGCGTATTTTTGAAGATGAAAATATTGATAGTATAACTTTAACAGTATTTGATTCTAATATAATCGCTAAGAACCTGTATGAGAAATTAGGTTTTAAAATTGATAAAGTGATAGAATGTCCAAATTTGAAGTATATTATGAAAAGAACTAGATAATTATTATTTTCAAATTTTTTCAACTTTAGTTTCATTTTAATTATAACCTAAAGTTCATGTAAGGTAAGCAGGATATAATATAAACATAACAAAACTTAATAATATTTTTTTTCATAATATAAATGGCTCATCGAAAGATGAGCCTTTCTCCATTTCTAGGGTAATTTTTGATTTTGAGTTTAAACTATGTAGATAATAGATATTTTTTTCATCGGTTAGTCGTAATTCTATCAAGTCCAAAGGATGAAGATAGAATGTACGAATAACACATGCTACAGAAACTAGAATTTTTAGGACGAAAGGACGATAAAATTCTTAGTTTCGAATCAGTGAAATATACGGCTCATCGAAAGATGGGCCTTTCTCCATTTTCAGAATAGTTTTCAGGTTTTTTCTTGAAACTTTATTTCAAAGTGCTATAATATTATTTATGAAAAAAACATCAGTAAATTTATTAGAAGGTCCGATTTTACGGGCGATGATTGCTTTTGCGATACCAATTATGATAGCAAATATTTTTCAGCAACTCTATAATACGGTAGATATTATGATTGTTGGTAGATTCCTTGGAGAAGAATCCCTTGCTGCTGTTGGAGCTACTGCTGCGATATTTGAGCTTGTAGTTGGTTTTGCATTAGGTATAGGAAATGGTATGGGTATTGTTATTGCTCGTCATTACGGTGCAGGAAATTATGAAAAGTTAAAGAGTGCTGTAGCTGCCACATTTGTAATAGGTGGGGTATTGAGTATTGTGATTGCAGTATTAGGTAATTTTACTTTATATCCATTACTGAAATTACTAGGAACACCAAGTAATATCATTGATCAGTCTTATAAGTATAGTTATCTTATAGTAGTATTTGTAGGTGTTACTCTTGCGTACAATTTATGTGCGGGATTACTTCGTGCGGTTGGAGATAGTAAGGCTGCATTATATTTCTTAATTTTCTCAGCAATTATTAACACTGTATTAGATACATATTTCATAGCATATCTACATATGGGTGTACGTTCGGCTGGAGTTGCAACTATTATTTCACAAGGTATTTCTGCAGTATTATGTTTTAACTATATTCGTAGAAAAACACCATTTCTAATTCCAACAAAAAAACATTTTACATGGAATAAAAAACTTTATTCTGATTTATTTAGCCAAGGTTTGGCAATGGGACTTATGTTTTCTGTTGTTTCAATTGGTACAGTAATCTTACAAACATCGATTAATGCCTTAGGTCCAGTAATTATCAGTGCTCAGACGAGTGCTAGAAGAATAATGATGTTCTCACTACTTCCAGTAGGATCTATGAGTGCGACCATAACGACTTTTACATCGCAAAACTTCGGAGCAAGACAGTATAGTCGAATAGTTGAAGGATTACGTAAGGGTGCGCTTGTTACGATAATTTGGTCAGTCTTCATCTGTATTATGTTATTTTTCGCAAGTCCATATTTAAATGAACTTATCACGGGAAGTAACGATGAAGAACTAATTTACCAAGCTTCGCTATATCTTAAGATTAGTTCTGTATTTTACCCATTTTTAGCGATACTTTTAGTATTGAGAAATGCTCTGCAAGGATTAGGACAAAAGATGATGCCACTAGTTTCAAGTATTATAGAAATGCTAGGGAAAATATTATTTGTAATATTTATTATTCCAAGTGCAGGATATTTAGGAGTAATATTTGTAGAACCTATTCTATGGGTTGTAATGGCAGCTCAATTGTATTATGCATTTAGGAAAGAACCAGTTATTCGTTCGTTGAAGAAAAAGAGTGAGTAAAAAGTTGGGAGTAGTACCTAATTAACAAAATAGAGAAGTAATTCTAAAATCATAATTTTAGGGTTACTTCTTTTTTTACTGCAAACCCCATAGTCACGTGATATAATAGTAAGGTATGTAAAATAAAATGATAAGGTGACAGAATGAATAAATTAAAACAATTATTAAATGAAAAAAAATATTTAATTATGGGAATATTGAACTTTACTCCGGATTCTTTTTCAGATGGGGGAGATTTTTATGATGTGGAAGCTGCGATAGAAGGTGTTCGTAAGATGGTAGCTGAAGGTGCGGATATCATTGATATTGGTGCTGAATCAACTCGTCCAGGTTCGACAGTAGTTAGTGAGGAAGACGAATTTGCTAGATTACAAAGTGTATTTCCAACTTTAAGAAAAACATTCCCTGATGTGTGTTTTAGTGTCGATACGTATAAGCCTAATGTAGCTGAATACATGATTGAAGCAGGGGTAGATGTACTAAATGATGTGAATGGTGCTAAAGGAAGTACTATGGCTGATGTTGCTGCTAAACATGATATTCCTATCTTTATTATGCACAATGGTGGTGTAGAAGAAGGGAAAGAGATTGAACAAGTTGTACGTGAACTAGGTGAGAGTGTGGATATTTGCTTAAATGCAGGTGTGAAAATAGAAAACATAATCGTTGATCCTGGGATGGGATTCGGCAAAACTGCAGAAGCTAACTTAGAAATTACACGTAAACTAGAATTACTTAATTCACTAGGTTGTGAAATCTTATATGCGGTAAGTAGAAAGAGAACTACAGATTATGTACTAGGTGGTAATAGTAACCCGAAAGATAGAGATATAGTAAGTGCTACTTTATCATTAGAAGCGGTGAAACGAGGAGCTAGAATGGTACGTGTTCATAATGTAAAAGTTATGAAAGAAGCCCTAATAACATATGAAATAATTAATGGCTAATCTAACAGAAGGAGGTTAAAATGAAGAATACATTTGTTTATAATAATCATCTAGAAGCGATGAAAGTTCTTAGTACGCTTGAGAGTGAATTAGAAATTTGCGATGAATTTATTTTCAGCGTGGCATTTATTTCAGAAAGTGGTTTAACTAGTTTACTTCAGACTTTGAAGAATTTAGAAGAAAAAAACATCCGTGGAAAAATTTTAACGACGAATTATTTATATTTTAATACTCCTAAAGTATTAGAGAAATTGTCTAATTTTAAAAATATCTCTCTAAAAATTTATGATTGTGTAGAAAATAAACACGGTTTCCACACTAAAGGTTATTTATTTAGACGAGGTGACTCATGGAAAGTACTGATGGGAAGTTCGAACTTAACGAGTGCTGCACTTACGATAAATAAAGAATGGAATACTTTTGTTGAGGGTGATAGGATTCTAACGGATAACATTCTATATGAGTTTAATAGCTTATGGAAGAAGGCCAAGTCTTACTCTGAAATAAAAGATAAGTATGTTGAAGAATTCGCTAGTAATAAGATTGAGACTGTTACTGAGAAAATTATTTCCGAGGAAATTAAACCGAATAAGATGCAAAGGAGTTTTATAGAAAACTTAGAAAAACTTCGTAATCAAGATAACAAGGGTCTTCTTATTTCCGCGACAGGAACTGGTAAGACATTTGCGGCTGCTTTTGCGATGAAGAGTATAGGTGCTAAGAGATTGTTGTTTATCGTTCATAGAGAACAGATTGCTCGTCAGGCGCTGGAGACATTCAAGACTATTTTTGGAACTAGTCGCAGCTATGGTTTACTTACAGGTAAAGAGAAAAATATAGAAGCGGATTTTGTTTTTTCTACAGTTCAAACTATGTCTAAAGAAGATGTTTTTAAGAGTTTTAATGATACTCATTTTGATGAAATTATAATAGATGAGGTACATAGGGCAGGAGCTGACAGTTATCTTAGATTGATGGATTATTTTAAACCGACATTTTATCTAGGGATGACGGCAAGCCCTGATAGAACGGATAGTTTTAATATTTATGAATTATTTAACAATAATATTGTTTATGAAGTTCGCTTAAAAGAAGCGATGGAAAATTCACTATTATGTCCGTTTCATTATTTCGGGATTAGTGATCTAGCAGTTGATGGTAAGGTTATTGACGAACTGAGCGAGTTTTCAAATCTAGTGTCTAATGAACGTGTCGAGCATATTATAAGTAAAATTAATTATTATGGCTATTCAGGAGATAGGGTAAAGGGTTTAGTTTTCTGTTCATCGAAACAAGAAGCTAAGGTTCTTAGTGAAGAGTTTAATGAACGTGGTTATAAGGCTACTAGCTTAACAGGTGAAGATAGTCAGGAGCGTCGTGAACAGGAGATTGCTAAGTTAGTTGCGAATGATGGCGATATGTTAGACTATATATTCACCGTAGACATTTTCAATGAAGGTGTAGACATTCCTGAGGTTAATCAGGTAATTATGTTAAGGCCTACGCAAAGTTCTATTATCTTTATTCAACAGCTAGGTCGTGGTTTGCGAAAATCTGCGGATAAGGAGTTCGTGGTAATAATAGATTTTATAGCCAATTATAAAAATAACTTTTTAATTCCTGTGGCTCTATCTGGTGATAATAGTTATGATAAAGATACTGTAAGGAAGTTTTTATCCCAGGGGACTAGGTATATTCCTGGGACATCGACTATTCATTTTGATGAAATCTCTAAACAGAGAATTTATAGCGCGATAGATAATGTGAAGTTAAATACGTGGTTATTTGTTACTGATGAGTATAACAAGCTTAAAAATAAACTAGGTAGAATACCTACGTATTTAGACTTTGAGGGCTATGACGCTATAGATATTAGGAAGATTTTCGAGGTAGCTGGAAGTTATTATTCATTCTTATCTAAGAAGGAAAAACAGTTTAAATATAGTGGAAAACTGACGAAGACTGCAGAGAATATGTTAAATTTTGTTTCTACTAATTTAATCTTGAGTAAAAAGATAGAAGAACTTATAATTCTACGTTTGTTATTAGAGGACAAGAAGCGTAGTGTTCTTACATCTTTTGAAGAAATTATGTTGAAAGACTATAATAAATTTATTGCAGATTATGAGCTGGATGTTAGTAGAAAGATACTTACTAATAATTTTGTAACTAGTAGTGTTACTAAGAAGAAGTTTCATGATTGTATATTTTTAGATGAGAATGCAACTGAGATAAAAATATCTAAGAAGTTTGAAGAACAACTGCAGTCTGAGATTTTTAGGGAATTGTTACAAGATTTGGTAGACTATGGAATTTACAGATATAATAAATATTACAAAGATAATTTATACAAAGATACTAATTTTGTATTGTATGAGAAATATAGTTTTGAAGATATTTGTAAATTATTCTCATGGGGAATTAACTATGTGCCACTCGCTATAGGTGGTTATAAATACGATGAAAGAACGAAGACTTTGCCTGTATTTATTAACTACGATATTGATGAAAATTCATTTAACCGTGATTATACGCATGGATTTTTACCGGATAATGGATTTACTTCGATGTCGAAGCCGAGAAGGAATTTAGAATCAAAAGAGTGCGACTATTTCTATAATAATGAAACGAAAATCTATCTATTTATGAGGAAAAATAAAGATGATAAGGATGGAGCACGAATATTTTATTTCCTAGGTGAGATGAAGACGACAGGAGAACCTAAATTAGTAGCTAGAGAAAGAAGCGGAGATACTGTAATTCAGTTCTTCTATAAAATACAGACTCCAATTCGAGAAGATATGTACGAATATTTCACGAGGGATAGAATATAAAATATAATAGATTAAAGAGTAACTAAGACGAATTTGAGTTCATGGGAATTAGGATTTCATTTAGTTGCTCTTTTTTATTTTGTACTGTGGGGAATATATTGAGTGTATTTTGGTTATTGAAAACTTTACAGTTTGATTGTAAAATATAAAATAATATAGGAGGTGGTATTCGATGAATATTTTCTTGAAAAATAAACTCTATAGGTTATTCACTATTTCATCGGCGTTTGGGAATGCTGGTAGAACGTTATTTGATATTGCGTTTATTATTTATGCGACGAATTTACCGAATCCAGAATTAGCCGTAAGTATAGTTTCGGTAGCTACGACATTGCCTTATATTATTTCATTTATCTTAGGATATTTTGCAGATCAGACAAAAGATAAGTACAACAGAATATTATCGACAAGATTTCATCAGTTTTTATTATTTTCGTTATTCGCTTTCGTGTGCATTTACGGAGTCCAATGGTGGATTTTTATTGTATTAGTATTTGTAAATGTAGTTGCAGATATACTAGGTGGTTATAATGGCTATTTATCAATGTCGATTAATACTAGATTAGTGCGCAAAGAACAACTAAGTGAAGCATTAGCATTTATTAGTTCTATAAACAATACAATCTCACTTGGTGGAAAGGCTGTTGGAGTATTCGTTTTAGGACTCTTAAGTTATAACTAATCATATTTTGGAATGCTGAATGCAGCGTTATTCTTGATAGCATTTTTAATACTGACAAAGTACAAAAAATTGATGAAAGAGAAGATTGGTAGTTTTAAAGTAGATAATAAAGAGAAGGTAAGTACTAAAAGATTTTTAAAAGATACTATTGAAAACTTTAAAATACTTCGTGAGATAAAGAAAATTTATAACTTTGTTATACTATTTTTAGGGATGAATTTTTACTCATCTGCGATGTTCGCTTTACTTCTAGTAATTCTAGTAAAAAATGAGACCTTACTATTTGGGAATGTAGCCTATACTATTACTTTATTAGAAATAGTGGAAGTAGTTAGTACAATTATCGGAGGTGTCTACCAAATTAGTTTTTATAAAAATATGAGTTTAAGAAATAATGCTATATTAGAAATAATTTTATTCATTATGTATGTAGGAAATCTATTGATACTCCAAAATAAATTTATACTTTTTATTTTAACTGTAATAATAGGTTATTTTGCAGGAATATCGAATCCAAAACTAGATGCATTGATTTTACAATCAGTTCCTGAGGAAAGACAAACGTCAATATATAGTATTTTTAGTACCGTTATTACTATTTCAGTACCAATAGGAACAACAGTAATATTATTTTTCGCTAACGCTATTAGTGCATCATTTGCATTATATAGTTTATTAGTATTATTAATTATAGTTTTGATGTATTCATTTAAAGTTAAACAATAAAAAATAATCCCCTTAGATTTTGTCTAAGGGGATGATTCTATTCATTACTTCATGGATGAAAAGAAGTATGAGTTTAATGTTCTGAGATTATGAATGAATAGCTTATTGATTTTCTACGAATTTTTTCTCATCAAATCCGAACCAAGCTGCTTCCATGATACCTTCCATATCTTTGATTAGAGCTAATCTTGGGTTGGCTGGAGTACATTGGTCTTCGTAAGCATCCATTGCTAAAGTAGGTAGAGCTGCTTTGAATGCTTCGTAGTCAACACCATGATCTCTGAAGCACATTGGAGTTCCTACACGTTTACCAAGTTCGAATACTGCTTGAGCATAAGAATCAACTGCTTGTTCAGGAGTATCAGCTTTTAGTCCTAGCATACGAGCGATGTCTTGGAATCTTTCATCAGCTTGATAGTGTTCGTATTTAGGCCATAGAGATACTTTACCTGGGCGAGTACCATTGTATTTGATTACGTATGGTAATAATGTTGCGTTAGTTTCACCGTGGATAGTGTGGAATTTACCACCGATTTTGTGGGCCATTGAGTGAGAAATTCCTAAGAATGCATTTGCGAAAGCCATACCAGCTAAGCAAGAAGCATTGTGCATTTTTTCTCTAGCATCTTTGTCAAATTCTTTAACAGATTTTTCTAAGTTTTCGAATACAAGTTTGATTGCACGAAGTGCTAATCCATCAGTATAATCGTTAGCAAGGATAGAAGTGTATGCTTCTGTTGCGTGTGTTAATACGTCCATACCTGTTGAAGCTGTTGGTCTAGCTGGTACAGTTTGAACTAGTACTGGGTCAACGATTGCTACGTGTGGAGTGATAGCATAGTCAGCTAACGGATATTTTTTATCATTTTCTTTATCAGAGATTACTGCGAATGGTGTAACTTCACTACCTGTACCAGAAGTTGTTGGAACAGCGATGAATTTAGCTTTTTGTCCTAAGTGAGGGAATTTTACAGTACGTTTTCTGATATCTGCGAATTTTTGAACTAATTCAGTGAAGTCTGCATCTGGTCTTTCGTAGAATAACCACATGATTTTAGCTGCGTCCATTGGAGAACCACCACCTAGTGCTACGATAGCGTTAGGTTTGAAAGTATTCATGATTTCTAATCCACGTTTTACAGTTGTGATATCAGGGTTAGGTTCTACTCCAGCGAATACTTCGTATTGAACTTTATTTTTACGACGGTTTAATTGATCGATGATGCGTCCTGCGAAACCAAGTTTAACCATTGATTCGTCAGTTACGATCATTACTCTCTCTAAACCCTCCATTTCACTTAAGTATTTGATTGCGTTTGGTTCGAAGTAAACTTTTGGAGGTAATTTGAACCATTGCATATTGTTGTTTCTACGACCGATTAATTTGATGTTTAGTAAGTTGATAGCATTTACGTTACCAGATACTGAGTTACGTCCATAGCTACCACATCCAAGAGTTAGAGATGGGATGAATGCATTGTAAACATCTCCGATTCCTCCGAATGTAGAAGGTGAGTTCCAAACTACACGACAAGCACGAACTACTTTACCAAATTCTTCAGCAACTTCTTCGTTTTGAGTGTGGATTGCTGCAGTGTGTCCTAGACCGTTGAATTCAACCATTTGTCTAGCTTTTTCAATACCATCTTTTGTGCTACTAGATTTTAATACAGCTAATACTGGAGATAGTTTTTCACGAGTAAGTGGTTCTTTAACACCAACTTCACTACATTCAGCAGCTAAGATTACTGTTCCTTTAGGAACCTCGAATCCAGCTAGTTTAGCGATTTCTGTAGCTGGTTTACCAACGATTACAGAGTTTAATTTAGCTCCGGCACAGTTTTCAGAGTTTGCTTCAACACCGAATAATAAGTTTTCTAATTTAGTTTTTTCTTCTTTAGTTACGAAGTGTACTCTGTGAGATTTCATAAGTTTAACGAATTCATCGTATAATTCTTTATCAACGATTGCAGCTTGTTCACTGGCACAAATCATACCATTATCGAATGCTTTACTTAATACGATGTCGTTAACAGCTTGTTTAAGTTTAGCTTCTTTGTGTACATAAGCAGGTACGTTACCAGCACCAACACCTAGAGCAGGTTTACCGCAAGAGTAAGCTGCGCGAACCATTGCGTTACCACCAGTAGCAAGGATTGTAGCTACACCATCGTGGTTCATCAAAGCGTGTGTTCCTTCCATAGATGGTTTTTCGATGAATTGGATACAGTTTTCAGGAGCCCCTGCTTTAACTGCTGCATCACGAACGATACGAGCTGCTTGTTTAGAACATTCATTTGCAGATGGGTGGAAACTGAAAACTATTGGGTTACGAGTTTTTAAACAGATTAGAGATTTGAATACTGTTGTTGATGTTGGGTTAGTCGTTGGTACAACACCACAAACAACACCAACTGGTTCAGCTATAGCTGTAAGTCCATCAACGTCATCTTTATCGATTACTCCAACAGTTTTAAGATCGCGCATGTAGTTTACAATGTATTCACATGCATAAAGATTTTTAATCGCTTTATCTTCAACAACACCACGACCAGTTTCTTCAACTGCTGCAACAGCTAGCGGTCCGTGTGCTTCAAGAGCTGCAACGGCTGCTGCTTGAACTATTGCATCAATTTTCTCTTGATCTTCGATCTTTTTGAATTCATCTAAAGCAACTAATGCTTTTGATACTAACGTATTTACTTCTTCAACTGGATCTACAGTTTGTAATTTTTCTTTAGACATGATTTTTACTCCTTTTAATTCAGGAATTTATAACAGAAATAATGAGAATATCTGTAAAGTATAATAGTGGATAATTATCATTTAATTTTTGTTATAAACACCTCTTATTTGTTTACATTTATATTTTACACCTATAATTAATCGTTGTAAACATCTGTTATACAACTAAAAACCTAGATAAAATATATATTTTCATATAAAATTTGAACGTACAAATTAATGATTCGCACATTTTTAAATTCAATAATATATTTCTGTTATATAAATAAATTACTTTGATAATAGTTGTTTTCAACATTATTTTACATTATAATAAATAATTGATATATAACAGATTATAGAGAGTGTTATTATTTTGGATAGTTAAATATAATGTTAAAAATAAAATTTCTAGTATTGATAACGGCTATCGATTAAAGAATAGTGGATTTGTGTATTATAATAGAATGAAAAGAATAACAAGTATATTTATCGTAGTCTAACTAAGAGGTAATTAAGTAGGAGAGGGAGATAGAATGTAATTTTTTCAGTAATTTTTTAATGTGAATTATATTTATGATCTCCTTATATTTATTAACGATGATTAAATTAAAAAATATTTAAAAAATACATAGTTATTAGTTGATTTTTATTTTTAGAATTGATATAATAATCGCTAGAGTAATTTTATTACTCCTTACTCTCTAGTAAACTAGAGAGTCGCAAAGACCAAAAGGAGGTAACACACACATGAGAAAATATGAAGTAATGTTTGCTGTTCAACCACGTATCGATGAAGAAGCTAAAAAAGCTGTGGTTGATAGATTCGTAAATATTCTTTCAGAAGGTGCAGAAGCAGTAGAAGTTAAAGATTTAGGTAAAAAACGCCTAGCTTATGAAATCGAAGACTTCAGTGATGCTTACTACTATGTAGTAGAATTAACTTCAGCAACAGATGCGTCTACAAAAGAATTCGATCGTTTAGCAAAAATTAGCGATGACATCATCCGTCACATGGTAGTAAGATTAGAAAAATAAGGGGTGAAATACTATGGTAAATCGTGTAGTATTAGTAGGTAGATTAACTAAAGATCCAGAATTGAGATATTCTAGTTCGAATATTCCAATGCTTTATTTCTCAGTAGCTGTAAACAGAACATTCACTGACCAAAATGGTCAAAGACAAGCAGACTTTATTAACTGTGTAGCTTTTAGAAAGCAAGCAGAAAATATGGCACGTTTTTTAGGACGTGGTAGTCTGATTTCTGTTGAAGGTAGAATACAGACGAGAAATTATCAAGGTAAAGATGGAAACACAGTTTATGTTACTGAAGTAGTAGCGGAAACTGTTCAATTCCTTGAATCAAAAAATAGCTCACATAGTAGACAAAACAATGGTTTTGACTCTATGAGTTTTAATCAACCTCAATCACAACCAGCGTATAATAATAATCAAAATTATTATAACAACAATACTAATCAAAACTTTGGACAAGCTAATTCAGCTATGCAAGATTTTATTAATGATAGTTCATCATTCTCTGACTTTGGGGAAAACTTCCCAAGTAATCTAGATGATGACTTCATGCAGGATGTAGTAAATCCGTTTAAAGAAGACTAAAATTACATAGGAGGACATGCACAATGGCAGTAAATAACAATCGTCGTAACAACATGCGTCGTCGTAAAAAAGTATGTTATTTCACTAAAAATAACGTAGAATTTATCGACTACAAAGATGTAGAATTACTTAAAAAATTCATCTCTGAACGTGGAAAAATCTTACCACGTCGTGTAACAGGTACTTCAGCTAAGTACCAAAGAATGTTAACTACAGCAATTAAAAGAGCTAGACACATGGCACTTTTACCATACGTAGTAGACGAAAAATAAGAATAAGAGTGAAAAAGATGAGCTTAGGCTTGTCTTTTTTTTGTGCTTTGATATAATAAGAGAGAAATATAGTAAAAATTATCGGTTATGATAGGGGGAATAGGGATGGAATTAAAAAGATTAGATGAAACTAAAGTATTAAAGGATCCAGTACATAGTTATATTCATATTCATTATGAAGTGATTTGGAATTGTCTTGATAGTAAAGAATTCCAAAGATTGCGTCGTATTAGACAATTAGGGGGAGATTTTCAAGTATATCCAACAGCCGAACATTCAAGATTTTCTCACTCGTTAGGGGTATATGAAATTGTAAGAAGGATGGTAACTGAGGTTAAGACGCTATGCGCTGAGTTAACTGAATATGAAAAAGTGTGTGTGATGCTTGCTGGGTTATTACATGATGTTGGACACGGTCCGTTTTCTCATGCTTTTGAACATGTAACTAATCATAGTCATGAGGAATATACAGCAAAAATAATATTGGGGGACACTGAACTTAATTCTATTTTACGAGCAGTATCTAAAAAAATGCCTGAAGATATAGTTTCTATTATTCAACATACTCATGAAAATGATATATTGAATCAGATTGTTTCTGGGCAACTCGATGCTGATAGAATGGATTATCTACTACGTGATTCTTACTTTACAGCTACGAGTTATGGACAATTTGACTTAGAAAGAATATTGCGTACGATGCGTGTTAGAAAAACAAGTGAAGGTAGGAAGGTGATTGTAGTAAAACATACAGGTATCCATAGTGTAGAAGATTATATTATGGCGAGGTACCAAATGTACTGGCAAGTTTACTATCACCCTGTAGCTAGAAGTTATGAAGCAGTGTTTATTCAACTATTTAATAGATTGAAAGATATTTTTAAAGACAATAAAGATTATTTTGAAGATATGAAGGTGCTAATTCCATTTTTAGAAAAAGCTGAAGTTAGTGAAGAAGAGTACTTCAGATTAGATGAGAATTCGTTATTATACTGTTGTGCTCTTATCCAAGATAAAGAGGATGTAATAGCTGCAGATTTAGCGAAAAGATTGCAAAATAGAAAACTTTTTGAGTATGTAGATTATAATGAAGAGAATTTAGCTCAAATACAAAATATGCTACGTGAGAATGGGTATGATGAACAATACTATTTAAGGATAGAGAATATAGAAGCGAGTGTCTATAGCCCGTATAAAGGTAGAAAAATTTTAATTGAGAAATTAGATGGACAGATAGTAGCTCTTGAAAAAGCGAGTACTATCGTTGAATCTATAACGAAAGGTCAGACTAAAAAAGAGGGAACTATATTTTTCCCGAGATAGAATAAAAAATTTAAGGTAATGTAGATATGTTTTAAAAGAGATAAAATAGGAACACTTCTATGTTGCCTTGTTTTTATATAGGGTTAAAAGATGAGGATTTTTAATTTTTAATTTAATTGTCAGAAAATAAAATATTTTTAACTTACTATTGATTTTAGTTTTCGGAAATGTTATAATCATAATTACATTATAAAAAACAAAAATAAATTAACAACAAAGGAGAGATGTAAAATGTTTGAATTAGCAAATGTAGCGAGACCAGGGGTAAGTGAATATATTTCAGGAAGTGGGGCATTGTCTGCACTTGATAATAGATTAGAAGGGTTTAAAACTCCTTTGATTGTTACTGGAGAAAAATCTTACGCGGCGTTTACGAAGTTTTATAAAGGAAATAGAGAATTTAGAGTGGCAAAATATGATGGATCAGCATCTTATGAAGATATGCAACGTATTGCAGATGAATTTGGAGAAGGTGTTGATGTAGTTCTTGGAGTAGGTGGAGGTCGTGTTATCGACACTGCCAAAGGTGTAGCACAAAACTTAAACGTTGAGTACATGACAGTACCAACTGTAATCGCAACTTGTGCACCTTATGCACCTGTAGCTGCGGTTTATCACCCAGACCACACATTTAGAGAAGTTGCATACTTTAAACGTACTGCATATGCTTGTGTGGCAGACTTAGATTTATTATTAGAATCACCAAAAGAATATTTCGTAGCAGGTATCGGTGATACTTTAGCAAAATGGTATGAAGCAGTAGTTTTAGTTGAAAGAAACAATAAATTTAACGATCCTTTTGTAAGAATGGGATTAGAAGCAGCTAAAATCACTCGTGATGTACTTTTACGTGATGCTAATGGTGCATTAGAAGCTATGGAAAAAGGTGAAGTAACTGAAAGTTTCAAAAATGCTGTAGACACAGTATTCGCAATCTCAGGATGTGTTGGATGCTTCGGTGTTCACTATGGACGTATGGCGGGAGCTCACGCAGTTCATAATGGTATGAGTTTAGTTAAAGAAACACACTCTGTGTTACACGGTACAAAAGTATCATATGGTATCTTAGTTCAATTACTTGCTGAAGGTAAGAGAGAAGAAGTTGAGAAACTTGTTCCATTCTATAAAGACAATAACTTAGCTTACAACTTAGCTTGTGTTAATGTAACTGAAGATGTAGAAGAAAAAATGAAGAAAATTGCAGAATTTGCAGCTAGTGAAAAAGAAACGTTTAAACTTGCAGTTGATGTTTGTACACCAGAAGTTGTATTTAATGCGATGAAAGAATTAGAAGAATTAACAAAATAATAAAATGATAAAAGACCTCGGATGATTCAATCTGAGGTCTTAATTTTTATGTTTTATAAGTTATTTTTTAATACTGGAACTAACATTGCGTTGCTAATGTTTTGTGCGGTATCGTCTTGAAGTAGATAATTAACGATTTCGTAACCGAATAAAATTGCGACAGCTGGTCCTTGGGCAGTGATTACATTTTTATCAACGATTACTGCTTTTTCGTTATTGTAAGTTTTGCAGTTAATTTCTTTATCGAATCCTGGGTAAGAAGTCACTTCTTTGTCTTCTAGTATACCAGCTCTACTTAAAACGATAGGTGCTGCACAGATAGCTGCAACAAGTTTTCCAGCGCTATACATGTCTTGGTAGAATGTTATTATTTTGTCGTTGTCACGAAGTAGTGTACTTCCGGGCATTCCACCAGGGATTACTATAGCATCATAGTCAAGGATATTGTCGATATCGTTAATTTTTTTATCTACTATTATTTTCACATCATGTGAGCTTGTTATGCGATCTTCGTTGTTGGCAGAAATTAGATCAACATGAATATTTGCACGGCGTAATATATCTAGAGGTGCGATAAATTCTAGCTCCTCACTTCCATTTTCAACGAATAAAGCAACTTTTTTAGTCATAAAAAATCCTCCTAATAGGTATTGTGTGTAGTTATAGAAAAGGTATTTTGTAAGTTTATATTTTCTCTCCTTACTATTTTTTGTGTAGCTTGCGACACCTCCATATCTTTTGTTGTACAAAAGGATATTCCGGTTAAGAAATAAGCCTGTAGTCTTATTTCTTCGCAGTAAAACACTATTGTGTTTTACTTTAGCTACTATAAAATAGTAAGGAATATAAAAACTAATTGGATACAATAAAATTAGTCTACTCTTAAAATATTCTTTTAAAATACTCTATAGTGGTGATAACAAAATTGAATAACAATTTTGTAAGGAGTAAATGAGATTATAGGCTCATTTACTAGGGAGTGACTCAAAAATCGTGATTTCGGAGAAATCGATTTTGTCGAGTCACCTCCGCACAGTTTATTAGGTATCTAAAAAGCTTTTATAAAGTGAATTTAGATATCGATAAACCACTGCGTTTATGAGTTTTTATGTATACTATTTTTAAAATCTAGTACTTTTGGGTCAGCTTCGTCCTTCGCCGCTATAAGAGTATGAAAAAATACAAGAGAAATTATATACCTATTTTATTTCTTTATTTTAATTTTATTGCATTTGCAAAGAAAAATCAACCACCTACGGAAGATGGTTGATTAAGTTTAAACTCATTGTTAATTATTTAGAAATTTCTAGAACTCCGTATCCAGTGTCGCGACGTTTGTATACTACTGAAATTTCATTTGTGTTGCTGTCTAAGAATGCGAAGAAATCGTGTCCTAGAAGTTCCATTTGGAATACAGCTTCTTCTCTTGTCATTGATTCTACTTTAAGTTGTTTAACTTTACCGAAATCTAATGCAGTTTCTTCAGTTTCTTCTAACTCGCTAGTAAGAAGATTTTCTTCAACAAATCCTTTTTCGCGTCCTTTTCTGTTGATTTTAGTTTTGTGTTTTCTCATTTGACGTTCAAGTTTGTCTACAACTAAATCAACAGCTGCGTATAAGTCTTCGTTAGTTTCCTCTGCACGAAGTGTTACACCTTTAAGTGGCACAGTGATTTCAATTTTTTTCTTATTATTTTTGTATACTTTAGCATTAGCGTAAACGTTTGCTTCTAAACTGTCAGCAAAGTATTTTTCTAATTTAGAAACTTTGTTCTCAACATACTCTCTAATTGCTTGAGTAATCTCTAAATTTTCTCCTCGTACTTGATATCTTAACATTTTAAAGCACTCCTTTCATAAAGTAGCCTAGCTACTTTATAGGGGGTTCCCCCTCTTTTTATAGTTATATTATACCACTTTTTGATAACGTTAGCAATATAGTTTGCATAAAAATGTCACTTTTATAAAATGGATATTTATTTTGCTTTATAAATATATTTTTGTTAAAATAAAATTAAATATAGCAATTATGGAAGTTAGAAAGAATTGTAGAAGCTTAAAATATTAACTATATGAGTAAAAATAATCTGAAAATTTAATAAATATTTACAGCTGAGGAGGGGAGAAAAAATGTTTTTTAGGGAGTACTGTGAATTTATAGAAGCACTTTATATAATTTATTATTCAAAAATGGATGATTATGAGAAAAGAATTAATTATAGAAGAATCAAAGAGAGTTATGATAGTTTTGGGAAAAGAAACGATGATTTTGAAGAAATTTATGATGAGATAACTACAGGAGCAGTCTATACTATGAAAGAAAGTGATTTAACTTTTTTAAGAAAGTACAATGGGCTGCTTTTGTCTATTTCTAGATTACTCAATTTAAAAATTAAATTACAATGTTTAGATAATTGTCCTTATATCCAGAAGATATATTCAGTAGAGTTGGACGAGGATAAATATCATTGTTTACAATGCGACAATAGAGATCAAAATTTATTTTTTAGTTTTGAAAATAATGGTATGAAGACTACGTATTGTAGGAGGTGTATTGATTTTGGAAGAAGTGATGATAATTTTGTAAAAATTCATATTAATATTCCAGTATCGAAAATAGAAGAACCTAAACGACTAAGTGTAAAACTGAGTGATGTCCAGGAGATAGCGAGTGAAAGATTGGTAGAGAATACTAGAAAAGATCTAAGTACACTAGTCTGGGCTGTTTGTGGTGCAGGAAAGACAGAAATAGTTTATGAGGTAATTTATCAAGCGATTCTAGAAAATAAAACTATTTGCTTAGCTATTCCAAGGAGAGATGTAGTTAAAGAATTATTTGAAAGATTTTCTCGCGATTTTAGTGGTTATCCTATAAGTGTATTACACGGTGAAGAGAAGGTTTTAGAAGAATCTAATTTTTATATAATGACTACTCACCAGCTTGTGAAGTATTACAATTATTTTGATATAGTGATAATTGATGAGGTGGATGCTTTTCCGTATTCAGGGGATGAATGTTTAGAAAATGGTGCGAAAACAAGTTTGAAAAATAATGGGGTATTTGTGTTTTTATCAGCTACGCCTTCAAATAAAATTAAAGCTAGTGTCGATGAAGTTATTAAAATACCTATACGATACCATAGATATTTATTACCCGTGCCGAAAATTAAAATTGAAAAGGCAGAGGTGTTTGATTTTACGAAAAAATCCAAATTTATAGAGAAATTTATAAAAGACAGGTTAGCGAAAAACAGACGAATCTTAATATTTGTCCCTGAAATAGGAATGTGTGAGACGACTGTACTTTATTTAAATAAGAGCTTGGCAGATGATATTATTATAGATTTTGTATATAGTGAAGATGAAAATAGGAGTGAAAAGATCAGGGCGTATTATGATAGGAAAATAGATATTCTTGTAACTACTACTATATTAGAACGCGGTGTGACTTTTGATTATCTAGATGTGATAATTTTTGATGCAAAACATATAAATTTCACAAAGTCAGCATTAATCCAAATTTCTGGGCGAGTAGGAAGAAAAGATTATGATAATAGTGGGGATATAGTATTTTTATCGGATAAAATTAGCGGGGAGATGAAAGCGGCGATTAAAGAGATTGAATATATGAATAACTTGGCTAAATATAGAAAGTTAAATAGGAGGTAGATTATGAATTGTAGTTTTTGTGGATCAGAAATTAGGAGTAAGTTAGGTTTCGATACAATTTTTAAAACAAAGGAAAAATTTCAACTGTGTGCTGAATGTAAGGGACATCTTGATATAAATGTGTTAGAAGTAGGAGAATACACTCTCTATTATTTCTCAGATTATAAGTTTGTAAAAGATGATATTTATTCAATAAAATATTTTGGAGATGTAGCGTGTGCGCTGAAGTTTAAAAATTTATTTAAACAATTTTTATCTTTAAATAAGTTTGATTTGATAACGATTGTACCTACTAATGAGATTCGGGAGATTATACGAGGATTTGATCATATTGAACAGCTATGCAGAATATGCGATATTAATTTTGAGAAGATATTAGGCTGTGAATATAGAGAAAAGCAGGCGAAACTTCATAAAGAGAGAAGGGAGAATAAATATTATATTCTACCTACTGTTTCTAAAATGGAAAAGGTTGGGAGTTTATTAATTATAGATGATATATTTACAAGTGGGAATACCCTATTAGGTTGTGCTAAAACTATAAGAGAATTTTATCCAAAGATAAATATAAGTTTTTTGACATTATCGAAAGTGATTTAATAAATAATCTGAGTATTTTTTACTTAACAACTTAGATATTTGTGGTATAATGTTAAAGTTGATTTTAAATGTTGTCTTAGAAAGGTTGGGAGTGACTCAAAAATCGTGATTTCGTAGAAATCGATTTTGTCAAGTCACCCCCGCACAGTTTATTAGATATCTAAAAAGCTTTTATAAAGCGCATTTAGATATCAATAAACCACTTCGTCTATGAGTTCTCATATAAATTTTGTTAATTTTTAGAACTTTTGGAGCAACCTCAAATTGTACAGTTAGGAGATGGTTAAAACAAAAATTTTATTTTCATTTATAATGATCGCATTAATTTTAATTTTAGTAGTTTTCTTGTCGAAAAAATTTGAATTAAATAAAGATCAAATTATTATTTTTTGGATATTAGTTTTATTTTGGTCGGCAATAAGTATTATAAGAGCATATAGAAAATTATATGCTATAACGCCGGTTGAACAAGGTGGACTTTCGTTAACTCCGGTACTTGCTGCACAGATTGCTGCAGGTTATGGACTTATGAGTTTAATTGTAAGGTTGCCGATGTTTTTAGCGAGCGATATTTTTAAGAGAAGAAAAATATTCGTGCAGATCTCGTTATTTTTACTAATTGTAACATCGTTTTTAGTTACGTTTAACGGAAGTTATGTGACGTTATACCTATCGTCATTATCTCTAGGTATAAGTGCAACAATGCTTGCCTTATTTAATGTTATTTTCTCAGAAACATTTTCAAGAGATAAGGCTGCGGTATCAGTTTCGATATTATCTGTAGCACCGTTATTAGCCGAATTTATCGCTGCACCGATACAATATGTCTTTACTATGAATACATATAAACACTTTGATTATATGTGGATAGTAGCAGGTGTTATTGCAGTAGTAACGTTTATATTATCGTTTATGATGAAAGATTATCGCCCAATTGATAGTGGTTTTTCATTTGATAAAGTAAAAGTAGTAATTAAGCATAAGAGTTTTATTTATATCTGTTTATTAGCATTGTTACTTTCATTTATTAAATTTTCAACAAGTGGTGCTAATATGATAGCTTATGGTAAAACAGAGCTAAACATGACGCCGCTTATGCTTGCGTATATGGATGCAGTCTTTGCTGTTCCTCAGCTTATTGCAGGGGTTCTTGTGGGAGTGTATTTCACTAGAAAATGGGGTATTCAAAAAACCTTATTATTCTTATTAGGATGTTCATTAGCATTCTACATAATAGCGTTGTATGTTAATAATCCATATGTTATTTATTTTAGTTATATTCTTAACGGATTAGGGTATGGAGGTGCATATAATGCGCTAATCTCACTTGCTATGCAATATTTTGATAGAGAATACCGTAATGTAAGTATGGGGATATACCAAGCGTTCTTCGCGCTAGGAATCTATTACGGAGATTATGTATATGTATGGATTGCTAAACATGTGAAAAATGGTTTATTTGGTTTCTCGCAAAGTAAAGCAATATTCTTAATAGTTATAGGAATAACTATAGTAAGTATGCTTATGGTTAAAATCAAAGTTAGAGATAATTAAAAAAAAGTTGATTCACGATTTTGTGAATCAACTTTTTTGTTATTTTAAATTTATTATCCGATTAGGTCGGCTCTTATCCAACCATTACTTCCTCCGTATGAAACATAAGCCCATGCTTCACCTTCAGAGTTTACTTCGATATAGTGTTGGTAAACAGAACGTCCTACTGGAATAGGAGTAATGATACTACTTGAGTCGTTAGAAGAACTTCTTAAGTTAACCCCAGCTGATGGTCTAACATAAACTGTACGCTCATCACTACGACGACTTCCAGAACTTGAAGAGCTAGAAGAAGCTGAAGGTTTGGAAGAGCTTTCTTTAACGATAATAGTTTCTTTTTCTTTAGCTTTTTCGTTTAAACCATTAACAGTGAATGTACGTTTAAATTCTCCTGTTGTTTTAAGTTTTAATTTGTTTACTGTATTTTTATTTAATGAAATAGTTACTTCTACTTTGTCACCATTTTTTAAATTACTTTGTTTATCAAATGAGATGTCTGGGTTTGATAATAAGTTTGAGATTTCCGCATTTGAGTTAGCAACTTCAGGAACTTTTTTAATGTCAACTTCAGGTTTTCCTTCACCTTCAGCACCATATGTTACGAAGTTTACTTCATATGTAGCTAAGTCGATAACATTTTCTTTTTTCAAGAATTTATTATAGCCGAAGTATAATTCTACTACTAGTACTACAAAAGTGATGATAGCTGTTAATACAACTGGAATAATACTTTTCTTTTTTTCTTTAGGTTCTTCCATATACATAGGAGGAACGTTGTAGTTTTGTTGTTGGTTGTTATAATCTTGAGGTTGTTGATACTGTGTGTTTTGGTATTGAGTGTTTTGATATTGTTGATCATAACCTTGATTATTGTATTGAGTGTTATTCAGATTCGGATCGTAATTATAGTTAGGATCAAAATTTTGATTATTGAAGTTTTGGTTGTTTGGGCCTTGACTATTTCTATTCATTTAATTCTCCTTTTTAATAATATTTTAGTTGGCGTAATCTCCACCAGGAGCGTTTAGATACTCTTCAAGTGAAATATTTTTTTCGTGGATTGTTTTAGCGATGTCTTCTCCAACGTAACGGATATGCCAACTTTCTTCCATATAACCGGTTTTATCTACGAATTCTGGTTTGTATCTAACGATATATCCATATTTATGTGCGTTATTTGCTAACCATTCAGCAGCCTTTTTACTGGCTTCGTTAGTTCCGTCTGACCCTAGTAGTTTACCTTGATTGTCGATAAGGTCGAATACTAAACCAGTTTGGTGTTCACTGTATCCAGGACGAGCTGAAAATCTGTCTGCTTCTTGTTTTCCATGAGCAGCTACATAATTATTGTACAGACCAGCCTGAGTATCGTAGGCTCTGAAACCTGATACTTGGTTAGAAACATTAAGACCTAATGCTTGAGCATCGGCAATAAGTTTGTTAACTTTTTGTCGTGCAGTAGGATCTTCTCCGGGATTATAATTAGCAGGTAATGGATGTTTTTTATTAGCTAAAATAATACCGTTGATAACTGTAGGTTTAGTAACTGTTTCTGGAGTTTTACCCATAGTTGATGATTCATTTTCACCATTTTTATTTTTATCGTTCTCTTTATTAGTAGAAGTCTTAGAATCTTGTTTTTGATTAGATGAATTAGGAGTTGTTGCTTTATCATCTTTAGTTAAATAATAAAAGCCACCCAAAGCAACAGTTAAAACTACTAAAGTAACTGTAACGATAGTAATAATATATTTTTTCATAAAAAAAATAACCCTTTCTTTAAGTTTAATAACCGCATTTAATTCATAATATTAATGCAAAAAAATATAAATACTAATTTAAATATATCTCTTATTAAATATGATAAGTTGAATAGCTGTTTTTGTCAATTATAAACATGATTTTTATTAAAAAATTACTATATTAGAGTTTAATAATCTTAAATTTCTAAATCTATATTAAAAAATATTTCTAATTTATTATTGTTTCAGGTGTAATAATGTTAAAAATACTAATATAAAATATTAATATAAAAGACATATTTATATTATTTTTATATTAAAAATAGAATTATTATATTTAGGTAATATATGTATTTTCTAAATATTGATGTAAAGAATTTAATGTGTTAATTTCCCAATGATTTATACTAGATTTAGCTAAAGTATTCATGATATTTTTTATAGTGGGCATAAAAATATTTAATAGAATAGTGAAATAAATAAAACACTGTAATAATTGTGACTGAAACAGTAGTAGAATTTAATTAGTTAAAAAATATAAAAAATAACATTAACTTCATGTCATATAATCTAACAAAATGTTGACGTAAGAAGGATTGAATTATAGCAGTCTTAGTAATTTTTTATGTCTAAGAAATATAAAAATAAAATATTGCTTAAGAATACTTAGTGCATTGATATAAAGGGTTTGGAGTCGTATTCATATTAAGTTGTTAACATTATTGTAAAAAATACTATATTAATATTTTTTAGAGAATAAATTAAAACGCTTTTAAAAGAGCTTGACATATAGCAGATTAAGGTGTATATTTTAGTCAATGATTTATATATTATCATCATAAAAGCTGCCGATTTTTAGGTGAACATTTTGTGACGAATCATAACAGGTTTTAATAAATGGCCTAAAAATACATTTATTGCAGGGAAAAGGAGTTTAACAATGAAGAATAAATCAAAAACTAATTGGAAGATAGATGAAAATACTACCGAGAAGTTTAATCGTTACGGTATTCGTAAGTATAACGTAGGAGCTGCCAGTGTAGCTATTTTATCAGGGCTTTTCTTTCTAGGAGGAGCAGATGCGCAAGCGTCAGAAAATACATCATCTCAAGCATCAACACAAGCTGTTGCAACGGAGAGTGGAAGTAGTACCACGGCTAATACGTGGGAAAAGGCTATAACAACAGTTGTAGAAAAAGAGAAAAATAATAATGTAGCAGCTACTGGTACAGAAAAAAAGTAGTTGAAACTGTAGAATCTAAGGCTGTAGAGGCTCAATCTGCGCCTAAAGAAACAGTAGCTACAGCACCAAAAGCTGAAACTAGAGAAACTAGTACTGATAGAGCTGTTTCTAGTACAGAAGGATACAGTGGATTCAGAACAGCTGGAAGACGTGGACCAAGTCGTCCAGCCCCAAGTCAACCAGTGAATCATCCAACTGCAACCCCTACGAATATAGTGAATGCATCAGCAGCGACTAATCATGACAAAATTGAACGTTTAAGAAAAGAAGATGCAATTGAGCCAACAGATGTAAGTAATGGCACTCATACATTTAGAGGTGAGGGATCTGCACGTGGTGCTCATCCAATTCATTATGATGTAACAACAACTCGTAGAGGAAATGGTATTGATGTGTCTATTAATTACCAAAGTCCTGGAAGTGGAGAATTTGTAAGAAATAATTTTATCCTTCACACAGGTAATGGTTTTGCTGCACCACAATTAAGAAGTGTATCAGGGACTAATGGGAATCCTAGTATTGTTAAGGGGCAAAACTTTATGTCTCATTCTGGATATACTTTAGCAAGTTCAGTAGATACTAGACAAAATCAATTAATAAAATTCTTCTTACCTTTCAGTAATGTAAATGGAGATCTATCATTTAGATTACAAACAACGACATTTAACGTTAACCAAGGTGGAGGAAGTGAAGCTACTATTAATGACCCTTATAGTAATTCAAACTATTACTTTAAAGAGCGCCCATTATACTTAGATGCAAACCCAACAGGAGGGGCTGCAGGAAGAAGAACTTTTACTGAAGCGATTGACTTCCAAACAATCTATCTACCAACAACTAAATTGGCAGAAGGTGAAACAAAAAAAGTTAGAGACGGTGTTAATGGTGAACGTCAAATAACTTATAAAGTACATAAATTCGGAGAAGAAACAGTTCTAGGATTACCAATTAGTAATACCATTTCAAGAGAAGCACAACCACGTATTGTTCAAATTGGTGTAGCAAAAGACTTAGTTGAAAAAACAGAAGTAGTAAAACCACGTGTTGATCAAAATAAAGTTGGTGATACTAATCACTTAACATTCTATTTAGACAAAGACGGAAATAATATCTATAATGAAGGTGTAGATGAACTTATACAAAATATAGATATTAAAGATGGTGCCAAAGGTGACAAAGGAGAACGTGGAGAACGCGGATTAGCTGGAGCCAAAGGTGACAAAGGAGAACGTGGAGAACGCGGATTAACTGGAGCCAAAGGTGACAAAGGAGATCGTGGAGAACGCGGATTAACTGGAGCCAAAGGTGACAAAGGAGATCGTGGGGAAACAGGAGCAGCAGGACGTGATGGAGTTACTCCAACAGTTACTGTTAAAGATAATAAAGCTGATGGTACACACACGATCACTATTAATGATGGTAGAGGAAATGTGACTAATACTGTTGTAAGAGATGGATTTGATGGGAAATCTCCATTAGTTGCAACAAATAGAAATGAAGAAGCTAAAACAACAACAGTTATTTTCTATTATGATGAAAATGGTAATAATGAGTTAGATAATTCAGATAAAAAATTAAAAGAAGTTGTGATTGCAGATGGTGCAAAAGGTGAGAAAGGTGACAAGGGAGCTACTCCTAAAGTTACAACTGCTCGTGGAGCAGATGGTCGTAGTACTGACATTACATTTACAGTTCCTGGTGAAGAGTCTGTTGTAGCTAACATAAAAGATGGTAAAGATGGACGTACACCAACTATTGACTTAAATGCATTAGCAGAAGCAGCAGTAAGAATTAATAATCAAAGAAGTGGAAGAGTAAGAAGAGCATTAGCAGACGACCCATCTACAGCATCAGCATCACAACCAGTAGAGGGTACTCGTATTACAGCATACTATGATAATAACGGTAACGGTAAATACGATCCAGGTGTGGATGAATTAATTGGTACAAGTGATATCTTGAATGGTACAAATGGACGTAATGGTGCAGATGGAGCTTCTGGAGCAGACGGACGTAACGGTGCTGAATTACTAAGTGGAGCTACTGCGCCAACTGCTAAAGATGGTAAAGACGGTGACACTTACATTGATGCTACTACAGGGGACGTTTACAAAAAAGAAGGCGAAAACTGGAAACAAATTGGTAATATTAGAGGACCACAAGGACTTAAAGGGGATAAAGGTAAAGATGGAATCCAAGGACCACAAGGACCAAAAGGAGACAAAGGAGCTCAAGGTGTTCAAGGTGAACGTGGACAAGATGGAGT